>NZ_JAENDM010000026.1:0-56818 GCF_019375075.1 Escherichia sp. XD33 | reverse complement strand
TATAACGAATGGCATCCGCATAGTGCACTGGGTTATCGCTCGCCACGGGAATATCTGCGGCAGCAGGCCAGTAATGGGTTAAGTGATAACAGGTGTCTGGAAATATAGGGGCAAATCCAGCCAGACAACGCGCTTATTCGGCTTAGGGAAAACAAAAGATAATAAAAATATCGGTAGTTATGCCGTGTTAATTGATAGCAACAACATTAGTGCCAGCAATGGTAGCCAGACGTTAGCTGTATCAATAGCAGGTGCAGATGCCGTCATAACAGGGCAAAAAAGAGCATGGCAAACGCTCACCGCTTATCCGCTTGCAGTCGATCAAAGCTATTATTACACCTTTGTAAAACCAGGTGAAACAACCCCAACTCCTGTAACGAACGCCATTATACCGCTTCAGGTGAGCGCATCTATCGCGAATGATTTAGGCGGTTCAGAAAAAATCGAACTTGATGGGAAAGCTGTGATAAGCGTAGTCTACTTGTGATAACAATGCCGGACAGGAGTACTATCAGGCATTCGTTTTATACGATCGGTTAATGTTTCAGGAAAGCTCTTCGCATATCTTGGGGAAAGTAAATGTAATACGCTGTTCTTAATTGTTCAGTGCTCACCCCCCAGAGTATAGCTCATTCCATTATTCAACTTAGCTCCATATAAAGGGACAGATAATGGAATCGCTCTCAGAAGGAACCACAGCAGGCTACCAGCAAATCCACGACGGTATTATTCATCTGGTCGATAGCGCCCGGACGGAAACGGTACGTAGCGTTAACGCGTTAATGACCGCGACGTACCAGGAAATTGGCCGACGAATTGTCGAATTTGAACAAGGTGGCGAGGCCAGGGCTGCGTATGGTGCGCAGCTAATCAAGCGACTATCAAAGGATTTATGTCTAAGGTATAAGCGTGGGTTCTCTGCAAAAAACTTACGCCAAATGAGGCTTTTTTACCTCTTTTTTCAACATGTTGAAATTCGCCAGACAATGTCTGGCGAATTAACACCATTGGGAATTCCGCAGACACCGTCTGCAGAATTCCCATCGGCAAAGATTTGGCAGACGCTGTCTGCCAAATCTTTCCCCTTGCCCAGGTCCACCTACGTCCGTTTACTTTCCGTTAAAAACGCTGACGCCCGCAGCTTTTATGAAAAAGAGACGCTCCGCTGTGGCTGGTCTGTTCGCCAGCTAGAGCGGCAAATTGCGACCCAGTTTTATGAGCGGACACTACTGTCACATGACAAATCAGCCATGCTGCAACAACACGCTCCTGCCGAGACGCATATTCTTCCGCAACAGGCGATACGCGATCCCTTTGTGCTCGAATTTCTGGAATTGAAAGATGAATATTCAGAATCTGATTTCGAGGAGGCGCTGATCAACCACCTGATGGATTTCATGCTGGAACTTGGGGATGATTTTGCCTTTGTTGGTCGACAGCGAAGGTTACGCATTGATGACAACTGGTTTCGTGTCGATCTGCTGTTTTTCCACCGCCGTTTACGCTGCCTGCTAATCGTCGATCTAAAAGTGGGCAAATTCAGCTATAGCGATGCCGGACAGATGAATATGTATCTCAACTACGCCAAAGAGCACTGGACGCTACCGGATGAAAATCCGCCCATCGGTCTGGTTCTCTGTGCAGAGAAAGGAGCCGGAGAAGCGCATTATGCTCTGGCAGGTTTGCCTAACACCGTTCTGGCAAGCGAATATAAGATGCAACTACCTGATGAGAAACGACTCGCAGATGAACTCGTTCGAACACAGGCGGTGCTAGAGGAAGGCTATAGACGCCGTTAATTTCAGCGGTTTCGAATTCTGCAGACAGTGTCTGCAGAATCTTTAAAACGAACTAAGTTTTAAGCCATTAAATCAGCCTTAACCTTCACCACAACCTTTTTAATCTCTCCAGGCTCGCCGACAACGCATCCTGGTTTATGCGGTTCACCTGGCATAAACACGGCGAACATTCCCGGTTTTAAGATGATGGCTTGCTCGTTATCAATGGTGCTGCAAAGCTGATAATCATCCTCATGGTGGAACTCTTCACACTGACGCGCAGTGCCTGCCATGCCAAACAGAATCCGTTCCTCACCGTTTAATAACAGCTGGATATCAATGTATTGCTCGTGCAATTCCGCTTTTTTCTCGACGGGCGATTGAGTGTTAAACGTCATGACATTCATAAAGATATTGTCGCCCTGTAATTCGTAACGACCCGGCGCTTTTTCTTGCGGTCTGGCAGCTAATGCCAGCGTTAACGCGTCCTGTAACGCAGGATGTAACCCAGCAGACGGTAATGACTGTACTTCACCCATCATCATAATTTTTCTCCCTGGGCCAACAGCGCAGCCCCAAGTAAACCTGCATCATGGCGGTAATGCGCCGCCAGTAAATCAACATGAAATGCCGCTGGCTCCTGCGCCAGATACGTTTCCACCAGCGCCAGATACCCTTCTGCCAGACCAACGCTGCCACCGACCACCACGCACTGGCAATCAGTTGTGGCTTTAATATCAGCGATCAGCCTTGCAAGCGTACGTGCGGAGCGGTGAATCAGCTGCTGCGCCTGCTCGTCACCCTGCCCGGCGCGCGTGAAAATAGTTTTCGCATCCGCGCCAGCCAACTCCCCCTGCGCTGCCGCTGCAATGCCGCGACCAGAAGCAATCGCTTCCACGCAACCTGTGCGTCCACAGCCGCAGACTGGGCCGTGTGGATCGGCAAGCGTATGCCCGATATGCCCCGCCAGACCGCCAGGGCCGGTAAGCAGTTTGCAGCCGCTCACTACACCGCCGCCAACGCCGGTGGAAACGGTGATAAAGACCATATCGGTTATATCGCCATCCAGCGCCTGAAACTCCGCCCATGCTGCGGCCTGCGCGTCGTTAATGGCAATGGTCGGCAAATTGGTAAGTTGTTCCAGCGTTTTGACTAACGGAAAGTGTAGCAATCCACCAAGATTATGCGGATTAAGCGCCAGCAAGCTGCCGTCACGGATTATCCCGGTCGAAGCGATGGCAACCCGCTGCGCATGAGCTTGCAACGGAGAGACTAATGCGGATAAGGCATCACGCAAGGCTTCTGGTGTCTGGCTGGCTGGCGTAGGAAGTTCACGACGATCGCGGATCTGCCCGTCAGCGCCAATCAGCGCGGCGGCAAGTTTAGTACCGCCGATATCAATCGCCAGTGTGGTCATAGCACCGCCTTTTTCATCGCTGTGTTGTACCACTGACAAATGTGCTCAAGACGCGTGATTGCAGAACCGACCGTCACCGCCCACGCGCCGTGGCGCATCGCATCCGCCGCCTGAGCAGGCGTGTTGTAACGCCCTTCGGCAATCACCCGACATCCGGCGTCGCTCAACGTTTTCACCAGCGCCAGATCCGGCTCTTCTGGCGTTTCAGGCGTGGTATAGCCAGAAAGCGTAGTGCCAATAATTTCGGCTCCCAGCTTTTGGCATGCCAGGCCGTCTTCCGGCGTTGAGCAGTCGGTCATCGCCAGTAAACCGTGATGGTGAATACGTGCCAGCAGCGTTTCAACAGGCACCGGACGCGGGCGGTCGGTGCCGTCAATGGCGATAATGTCCGCGCCCGCCTGCGCCAGCGCATCAACATCTTCAATATAGGCCGTGATGCGTACCGGAGAATCCTCCAGATCGCGTTTCACAATTCCAATAATCGGCACGCTCACCACCGCACGCGTGGCTTGCAGATTTGCCACACCTTCAATGCGAATGGCAACCGCGCCCGCCTGTTCTGCCGCTAATGCCATGGCGGCGACGATTTCGGGTTTATCGAGCGGGCTGTCCGGAACCGGCTGGCAGGAGACAATCAGGCCACCGTTAGCAGCGATTTTTTGATCCAGTTGTGCAAGTAACGACATACATCTTCCCTTAGCGAAAGGCCCGGTACATAGACCGGGCAACAGGATTAACTTTTGGTTTTGACTAAATCGTTTTTGGCGCTGCCAAACGGCACGGCACCGCTGAATGGTTTACCGTCGATAGCGTCATGAGTACGCAACGCTTCCGGGCGCAACCAACGCTGAACGCGAGAAGGCATATCCAGCCCAATCAGCAGGATCACCACGAACGTCAGACTGAACGAGAGCGATGCCAGCGCAGTACCCAGATCCAGACGTTGAGCGATCAACGCGCCGATGATTGGGGCCAGTGCACCGCCCAATGCGCCAACGTTGTAGGTAAAGCCCAGGCCCGCTGCACGCTGGTCGGTATCGAAATAACCGCCAATCAGTTTTGGTAAGATCCCGGCGATCCCTTGTCCAAGCATTTGCTGGAAGAACAGTAACAGACCGAGCACCCAGACGTTTGCGCCGCCAATCGCAAATACCGGAATAATCAGCAGCTGCGAGGCCAGCAGGCTACAAACGTACGCTTTGCGGGTTCCCAGCCAGTCACCGAGGAAGCCACCTACGCAGCATCCCACCGCCGCGCCAAAGCCACTAAAGAACAGCACATTGGCTACAGTATGCGGGTTATAAGCCAGATCGGTTTTCAGATACGTTGGCAGCAGCGCCTGAATCGGCCATGAGTAGAGGAAAGCAAACAACACGACCACCATCAGCATTACGCCCGTTGGCCAGCGTTTGCCTGTACTCTGCACCATAAAGCTGATAAAGATTGCGGCGCATAACAGCCCAAGAACAGCGACGATCGCGGCATTTTGCAGGTTACCGGCGAAGCAGAACCACAGCGCAGTAGCCGCCGCCAGTGTCATTACGATATTGGCAATGCGATGTTCACCACGGTAGAGAATATCCACCATTGTGCGTACTGGTGCTTTACCTGCGTGTTTCTCTTTCCAGTCTTCCGCTTCCGGGATGTTTTTACGCAGCCAGAGAGCAAAGATGATTGGCAAAATGCCGATAAAGAACAGCGCACGCCAACCCCAGACCGGAACCACCAGGCTATAGACCTGAGCGGCAACGACGGCCCCCACAGAGAAGCCTGAAATCAAAAAACCACTGGCTTTGTTACGCAGATGTTTTGGCCAGCTTTCAATGACATAGGTGGCGCTGGAACCGTATTCACCCGCCATCCCCATGCCGATGACCAGACGAGCGATAAACATGGTGATGTAGCCTGGCGCAAAGCCGCAGGCCAGCGTCCCGGCCGAGAAGAGAACGATGCTGGTGACCATTGCCAGACGACGCCCGTAGCGGTCACCCATAGCGCCGAGCATCAGGCCGCCGAACCAGCGAGAGATAAAGGCTGCGGAGATCAGACTTGCCGCCTGCACCGTCGTCAGCCCGAATTCACCCTGTACTTCGGTGAGTACCAGGGCGATTAAAACGAAATCAAAACCGTCAAGCAGATATCCCAACCAGGCAGCGGAAAATGCGCGCCATTGTGCACGGTTGAGATGGCGATACCACGGGATATTCTGGGTTGTAGTACTCATTGTGAGTCTCCCGCGGTGGGCGATGCCCACACGCTTTGGTATGAAAATTGTAGGGTACAGATGCGTTTATTTCCCCTCACCCGGTAG
Organism: Escherichia sp. XD33; assembly: GCF_019375075.1. Taxonomy (NCBI): domain Bacteria; kingdom Pseudomonadati; phylum Pseudomonadota; class Gammaproteobacteria; order Enterobacterales; family Enterobacteriaceae; genus Escherichia; species Escherichia sp. XD33. Next base: position 51,312 of record NZ_JAENDM010000026.1, on the reverse strand, counting down.
GGGCGAGCGAGGGGAAAACAACTCACCCGCGCTCTTGCATCAACTGCTGGGCCAGCGCCTTCAGTTCTGGCAGATATTTTTCATCTACCGGTCCAAACGGTTTGCGGCACAGCGGCACAGAAACGACATCCATATAATGCAGGACAGTTTTCAGGCCGCGGAATACGCCCGTTTTGATCAGTAAATCAATGACTTTGTTGCACTCAGTTTGCAGTTTCTGCGCGGTCTGGATATCGCCTTCTTTCAGCGCCTTCACGATCCCCTGATATCGCCAGCCCATGATGTTGTAAGTACTGCCGATACCACCATCAGCGCCTGCCAGCAAGCCGGAAGCGAAGATTTCGTCGTAACCGTTATAGAGCACCAGATCAGGATGTTCACGACGGATCTGTTCCATCTGATAGAGATCGCCAGAAGTCTGTTTCAGCGCACCGACGCCAGGCAACGTAACCAGGGTGTTGATCTGATCCAGGGTCAGTTTTACCCCACTCAGGGCTGGAATGTTGTACACCACCATCGGCAAACCATCCGCTGAATCAATAATTGCCCGATAGTGATCGCAGTGTTCTTCAAAGCTGAAAGGATAGTAGAACGGCGTGACGGCGGAGACGGCATCGAAGCCATAACGTTTAGCCGATGCCGCAAGTTGTTGGCTTTCGGCGGTGCTGACGCAACCGACGTGGGCGATGAGTTTAATCTTACCTTTCGCCTCTTCGGCGACGATTTCCAGTACCTGTTCACGCTCGGAAAGGCTTTGTACAAAGGCCTCGCCGGTCGAACCACCCACGTATAAACCGTCGATGCCCTGCTGAATATTGAACTGAACCAGGCGACGCAGACTCGCTTTATCCAGTGCTTGTTGTTGGTCAAAAGGAGTCAGGAGTGCAGCCATTACGCCACGTAAATTCGTTGCCATAAATACCTCTGAAGTGATGCTTGTCTGATAAACGATATACCTTTATACCTGTTATACCAGATCAATTAAGCAACACCCTATACAGAAAGCTTATAATGCGATCTGCTTCACTAAAGTGGCATTATTTCTTTTTGTTGGTGGTCTGACCGAAAGCGTGCCAGGTAGCAGAGACGCTGTTGAGATGCGATTGCAACGCACGATCGGCTTCGTCAGGATCATGACGGCGGATCGCATCAACGATCGCAATATGCTGTTGATAACTAACGTTGTTATGTTCGTGCAGTGCCTGATCGGTAACCGTTGGGCGTGCGGCAATAAGCCAGTCGAGCAGGGCAACGTGGATCGCCATGAAGATTGGGTTACCGGGGATCTCCGCCAGCACGCGGTGGAAATCAACGTCTGAACGAATGAATGCCGCGTTGTTATCCAGCGACTGACTGTTGATTTCCAGTGCTTTTGCCAGCAAATCGATTTGCTCATCGGTGGCATGTTCAGCCGCATAGCGCACCAGACTGGATTCAAAGAACAGACGTAATTGTTCGAAATGGGCAATCCCACCGGGATGAGAAAGGAAATCTTTCGCCATGCCGGAAAGCTCACCGATGATAGTGTCCGCAGAAGGACGCGAGACGCGAGCGCGTTCGCCGTTGTTTATTTGCACCAGACCTTTGCGTTTTAACGCTGCCAGCGCTTCACGCACCGAAGGACGCCCGACGTTAAAGAACGCCATCAGTTCGCGTTCAGACGGTAATTGTTCACCTTCGCCAAATTCACGACGGCGGATCATCTGTTCCAGCTCTTCTTCCACCATTTCGGAGAGTTTTTTACGCGCCAGCGGGCGGCTACGCAAGTTGCGACCAATTGCAGGTGAAGAATCTTCGGTTTGCGAATCAAATGCGTTCATAAGGCCCATTCTGTAAGGTCAGTGTGATTAACATCATCAGTGACATCCTATCACAGGATTGAAAGTAGGGGAAAATGGCAGGGTTTTCTCTTTGTGCCTCATCATTACCATAATTAACGGAATAATTAACTATTGCGAAAAATTAATGTAACGCAGATAAAAACATCCCGTTTGAATTATTTATAAGACTATTCACGAGCATTATGAATATTATGAATGTGTTCTTACAAAATAATCATAAGCGCATATTTTTTAATGAAAAATCACCTCACCTACAATTAAAAACACGACATCCGCACCATAAATAGCCTTGCAAAAAATATAACATCGTTGTTTTCAATCTGCCGTTTATGGGATTGACCGTTTTCTTTTGACACGGAGTTCAACAATGTTCGGCATAATTATATCTGTCATCGTATTAATTACGATGGGCTATTTGATCCTGAAAAACTACAAACCTCAGGTGGTGCTGGCTGCCGCAGGTATCTTCCTGATGATGTGCGGTGTCTGGTTAGGGTTCGGTGGTGTACTCGATCCCACCAAAAGCAGCGGCTACTTGATCGTCGATATTTATAATGAAATCCTGCGCATGCTGTCCAACCGCATTGCCGGATTGGGGCTGTCGATTATGGCGGTGGGCGGTTATGCCCGCTACATGGAGCGCATAGGGGCCAGTCGCGCGATGGTGAGCTTGTTAAGCCGCCCGTTAAAACTCATTCGCTCGCCGTATATTATTCTGTCGGCAACTTACGTCATCGGCCAAATCATGGCGCAGTTTATTACCAGCGCCTCCGGTCTGGGTATGTTGCTGATGGTCACCTTATTTCCGACGCTGGTGAGTCTGGGAGTAAGTCGCCTCTCTGCGGTGGCGGTTATCGCAACCACAATGTCCATTGAGTGGGGAATTCTGGAAACGAACTCCATTTTTGCTGCCCAGGTAGCGGGAATGAAAATTGCCACATACTTCTTCCACTACCAGCTTCCGGTCGCCTCTTTCGTCATTATCTCGGTGGCGATCTCCCACTTTTTCGTGCAACGCGCTTTTGACAAAAAAGATAAAAATATCAATCACGAACAGGCAGAGCAAAAAGCTCTCGATAATGTCCCGCCGCTCTATTACGCCATTTTACCTGTGATGCCGTTAATCCTGATGCTCGGCTCGCTGTTCCTCGCCCACGTCGGGCTGATGCAGTCAGAACTGCATCTGGTGGTGGTGATGTTACTGAGTTTGACGGTGACGATGTTTGTTGAGTTCTTCCGCAAGCATAACTTGCGCGAAACAATGGACGATGTGCAGGCGTTTTTTGACGGCATGGGTACGCAGTTTGCCAACGTGGTAACGCTGGTGGTCGCGGGTGAAATATTTGCGAAAGGCTTAACGACGATTGGCACTGTCGATGCGGTTATCAGGGGTGCGGAGCATTCTGGTCTGGGCGGTATTGGCGTGATGATTATTATGGCGCTGGTCATTGCCATTTGTGCCATTGTGATGGGCTCTGGCAATGCGCCGTTTATGTCATTTGCCAGTCTTATTCCGAATATCGCAGCCGGACTACATGTACCAGCGGTTGTAATGATTATGCCGATGCATTTTGCCACGACGCTAGCACGCGCGGTTTCGCCGATTACTGCGGTGGTAGTCGTTACGTCAGGAATTGCAGGCGTTTCGCCTTTTGCGGTGGTGAAGCGGACAGCGATCCCCATGGCAGTCGGTTTCGTGGTGAATATGATTGCCACAATCACGCTATTTTATTAAGCCATTAAAAGACAAAACAGGCCACCAGGGCCTGTTTTGTATTACTTAACAACGCGTAATGCCGGTCGACCACCGCGTGGTGGCTGCGGAGGTTCATCGTCAGGATGAGTGTCATCATCGTGATCTGGCTTATCGCCATCAATAACCGACATAACGGTTTCGTTGTCTGCCGATGCCTCTTCATCATTCATGATGCTGGCATCTTCATCGTAGGCAGCTTCAGGTTCAAACATCGTGCCAGCGCCATTTTCACGGGCGTAGATAGCCAGCACGGCAGCCAGCGGCACAGAAACCTGACGCGGAATGCCACCAAAGCGCGCGTTAAAGCGCACCTCATCATTCGCCAGTTCCAGATTGCCGACAGCACGCGGCGCAATGTTGAGTACGATTTGCCCGTCACGCGCATATTCCATAGGAACCTGCACGCCAGGGAGCGTCACATCCACCACCAGGTGCGGCGTGAGCTGGTTATCCAGCAACCACTCATAGAATGCACGCAGCAGATAGGGACGACGTGGTGTTAGCTGTGACAAATCCATACAGATTAACTCCGGCCCAGACGCATTTCACGTTCTGCTTCAGTTAAAGAAGCAAGGAAAGAGTCACGCTCAAAGACGCGGGTCATATAGCCTTTCAGCTCTTTCGCACCCGGGCCGCTGAACTCGATGCCCAGTTGCGGCAGACGCCACAGCAGCGGAGCAAGATAGCAATCGACCAGGCTGAACTCATCGCTCAGGAAGTACGGCTTCTGACCGAAGACCGGCGCAATCGCCAGCAGTTCTTCGCGCAGTTGCTTACGTGCGGCATCTGCTTCAGAAGCTGAACCGTTGATGATGGTGTTCATCAGCGTGTACCAGTCTTTTTCGATGCGATGCATGTACAGACGGCTTTCACCGCGAGCTACCGGGTAAACAGGCATCAGTGGCGGATGCGGGAAACGCTCATCCAGATATTCCATAATGATGCGAGATTCCCACAGGGTCAGCTCACGATCCACCAGGGTCGGAACGCTCTGATTCGGGTTGAGGTCAATCAGATCCTGAGGCGGATTGTCCTTTTCCACGTGTTCGATCTCGAAACTTACACCTTTCTCAGCCAGCACAATGCGGACCTGATGGCTATAGATGTCAGTAGGACCGGAAAACAGCGTCATTACCGAACGTTTGTTGGCAGCGACAGCCATGAAAACCTCCAGGTATAGTCAGAATTTTTACTGCTACCAGCCACCAGGTGGCCAGTCAGAAGTTGTGTTACCCAATAAGGAACGACTCTCTTTGTTCGAAAATCAAACAAAAAATGAGCAATACCCGACATTTGGGCAGAAAATTGGATGATAGTTTACCAGATTTTGCGACCATTGTGGTGAGTCGATGCCGGAAATGGGGAAAAAGAGATGCGCTTTAGTCTGAAATAGTTGACTTAGTCCCTTATTGGCGATGTGGTTTTTGTTTTACCTGTCTGTCAGGTGGCAGCAAAAAGCAACTTTCCAGTTTTTACGCTGATTCAGATTTTAGCTATAAAAAAACCCGCCGAAGCGGGTTTTTTCGAAAATTGTTTTCTGCCGGAGCAGAAGCCAATTAACGTTTGGAGAACTGCGGACGACGACGTGCTTTACGCAGACCGACTTTCTTACGTTCAACCTGACGAGCGTCACGAGTAACGAAGCCAGCTTTACGCAGTTCAGAACGCAGGGACTCGTCGTATTCCATCAGAGCGCGGGTGATACCGTGACGGATCGCACCAGCCTGACCAGAGATACCACCACCTTTAACGGTGATGTACAGGTCCAGTTTCTCAACCATGTCGACCAGTTCCAGCGGCTGACGAACTACCATGCGGGCAGTTTCACGACCGAAGTACTGTTCCAGAGAACGTTGGTTGATTACGATTTTACCGTTGCCCGGTTTGATGAAAACGCGAGCTGCGGAACTTTTGCGGCGACCAGTGCCGTAGTATTGATTTTCAGCCATTGCCTATAATCCCGATTAGATGTCAAGAACTTGCGGTTGCTGTGCCGCGTGGTTGTGCTCGTTACCCGCGTAAACTTTCAGTTTACGGAACATAGCACGACCCAGCGGGCCTTTTGGCAACATGCCTTTAACCGCGATTTCAATCACACGCTCAGGACGGCGAGCAATCATCTCTTCAAAGGTCGCTTGTTTGATACCACCGATGTGGCCGGTGTGGTGATAGTACACTTTGTCAGTACGCTTGTTGCCGGTTACAGCAACTTTGTCAGCGTTCAGAACGATGATGTAATCACCGGTATCTACGTGCGGAGTGTATTCCGCTTTGTGCTTACCGCGCAGGCGACGAGCCAGTTCAGTAGCCAGACGGCCCAGAGTTTTACCGGTCGCGTCAACAACATACCAGTCGCGTTTTACGGTTTCTGGTTTAGCTGTAAAAGTTTTCATTAAAAGCTTACCCAATAAATAGTTACACGTTGGTGAACACCCAAACGTCTTCAATTGTTGAGGTTCACACGACAAAGTCCGGCAAACCTACCCCTTCGAATAGCCTATGCCAGCACACAAAAAGTTTTGGGAAAAAAACTTTCTTGTAACGTGGGGTCGCAGGATTATAGAGAAGTCGGGGTCAAAGATCGACCCCTTTTTGTGATTTGTGGCAGGTTTTAACCTGCTAAATGCTCGCGCTTCAGATACTCTTCGCTTTGCATCTCTTGCAGACGTGACAGGCAACGCTGGAACTCAAATTTCAGCCGCTCGCCCTGATAAATTGCATACAGCGGCACTTCTGCACTCACCACTAATTTGACATGGCGCTCGTAAAACTCATCCACCAGCGCAATAAAGCGCCGCGCTTCGCTCTCCATCAACCGCGTCATAACTGGTACATCAAACAACATGACCGTATGAAAGAGACGTGAGAGCGCAATATAGTCATGCTGACTGCGGGCGTCGACGCACAGCGTAGTAAAAGAGACCGCCAGCGTCTGGTTCTCGACGCCCATTGTCGCCAATGGCCGATGGTTGATTTCTAACGTCGGTGAATTTTCTCGTTTCGCCCCCGCCAGCGCCAACCATAGTTTATCCATCTGCGCCCGGGTTTCATCGTTGAGTGGCGAAAGCCACAGATGCGCCTGAGTGAGTGTACGCAGTCGATAATCAACACCAGCGTCCACGTTCATTACATCACAATGCTGTTTAATGGCATCGATTGCAGGCAGAAAACGCGCACGTTGCAGGCCATTTCGATAAAGTTCGTCCGGCGGAATATTTGACGTCGCTACCAGGGTAATACCGCGGGTGAACAGGGCTTTCATCAGACCGCCAAGTAGCATGGCGTCGGTAATATCAGAAACAAAAAATTCGTCAAAACAGAGCACGTCAGTTTCGGCTTTAAAGCGATCGGCAATAATTTCCAGCGGATCGGTCTGCCCCTGTAAGGCAGTTAGCTCTTCGTGCACCCGCAGCATAAAACGGTGAAAGTGCAGGCGCTGTTTCCGCTCTCCCGGCAGGCTTTGATAGAAAAGGTCCATCAGCCAGGTTTTCCCGCGTCCTACACCGCCCCACATATATAAGCCACGCACTGGCGTATGCTTTGTGTCTTCGCGTTTACCCCACAGCTTACCGACCCGCGCCATTAGCCCACTCGTCCTGGGGGCTGGTGGCCTGCTATTGATGAGTTCTTGATAAATAATTTCCAGGCGGCTGACGGCCTCTTTTTGAACGTCGTCGGGTTGATGGCTGCCTTCATTGAGCGCCTTCAGGTATTGCGATGTTGGGGTAATGCTTTGCATGATCTTATTGTTATTCCTTGAATAATCGGTGCGCCGTTGTTCACGGTTGACGAAAAAAAGGCCGTTCTACACTACGCGATATGCAGTCGGGATTCCACTTCTGTGGAATTAACGGTTATAGTGGCATAATCAGCCGCAGGCATGGAGCCTGAAGCCAACACCCTACGGAAACAAAAGACAACGGGAGATGTTCATGACCTGGGAATATGCGCTAATTGGGTTAGTCGTCGGCATCATTATTGGTGCTGTGGCCATGCGTTTTGGTAATCGTAAACTACGCCAGCAACAGGCGTTGCAGTACGAACTGGAAAAGAATAAAGCTGAACTGGACGAGTATCGCGAAGAGCTGGTTAGCCACTTTGCCCGCAGCGCGGAATTACTGGATACCATGGCGCACGACTATCGCCAGCTGTATCAGCACATGGCGAAAAGCTCCAGCAGCCTGCTGCCGGAACTGTCTGCTGAAGCAAACCCGTTCCGTAATCGTCTGGCAGAGTCTGAAGCCAGCAACGATCAGGCACCGGTGCAGATGCCTCGCGACTATTCTGAAGGCGCATCCGGCCTGCTGCGTACTGGCGCGAAGCGCGACTAATTTATTTTTCGGGCGCAGCCATTGCGCCCTCCTCTTCTCTCCCTCCCCGACTATCATTTAATCTGGTGTCTCATTGTTAGCCGTCTGAAAATTCAATAACATCAAACTGTTTTGAATCTCTTTTCTTATCATTCAGGTACGAGAGCAGGAATAATGAAAAAACAAACCCAGCTGTTGAGTGCATTAGCGTTAAGTGTCGGGTTAACTCTCTCGGCGTCATTTCAGGCCGTCGCGTCGATTCCAGGCCAGGTTGCCGATCAGGCCCCCCTCCCCAGTCTGGCTCCAATGCTGGAAAAAGTGCTTCCGGCAGTGGTGAGCGTACGGGTGGAAGGAACGGCCAGTCAGGGACAGAAAATCCCGGAAGAATTCAAAAAGTTTTTTGGTGATGATTTACCGGATCAACCTGCACAACCCTTCGAAGGTTTAGGCTCCGGTGTCATCATCAACGCCAGTAAAGGCTATGTGCTGACCAACAACCATGTGATTAATCAGGCACAGAAAATCAGTATTCAGCTCAATGATGGGCGCGAGTTTGATGCAAAACTGATTGGTAGCGATGACCAGAGCGATATAGCCCTGTTGCAAATTCAAAACCCGAGCAAATTAACGCAAATCGCTATTGCCGACTCCGATAAATTGCGCGTCGGTGATTTTGCCGTGGCGGTCGGTAACCCATTTGGCCTTGGGCAAACCGCCACCTCTGGCATTGTTTCCGCATTAGGCCGCAGCGGGTTGAATCTTGAAGGTCTGGAAAACTTTATCCAGACAGATGCTTCCATTAACCGCGGTAACTCCGGCGGTGCACTGTTAAACCTTAACGGTGAGTTAATTGGCATCAACACTGCAATCCTTGCGCCTGGCGGCGGGAGCGTCGGGATTGGATTTGCCATCCCCAGTAATATGGCGCGAACACTGGCGCAGCAGCTTATCGACTTTGGTGAAATCAAACGCGGTTTGTTAGGCATCAAAGGCACCGAGATGAGTGCCGATATCGCCAAAGCCTTCAACCTTGACGTGCAGCGTGGCGCGTTTGTCAGCGAAGTGTTGCCAGGTTCTGGCTCAGCGAAAGCGGGCGTCAAAGCGGGCGATATTATTACCAGCCTCAACGGCAAACCGCTGAATAGCTTTGCTGAGTTGCGCTCTCGTATTGCGACCACCGAGCCGGGCACAAAAGTGAAACTTGGCCTGCTGCGTAATGGCAAACCACTGGAAGTAGAAGTGACGCTCGATACCAGCACCTCTTCGTCGGCCAGCGCTGAAATGATCACGCCAACGCTGGAAGGTGCAACGTTGAGCGATGGTCAGCTAAAAGATGGCGGCAAAGGTATTAAAATCGATGAAGTTGTCAAAGGAAGCCCAGCTGCTCAGGCAGGCTTGCAAAAAGACGATGTGATCATTGGCGTCAACCGCGATCGGGTGAACTCGATTGCTGAAATGCGTAAAGTGCTGGCGGCAAAACCGGCCATCATCGCCCTGCAAATTGTACGCGGCAATGAAAGCATCTATCTGCTGATGCGTTAATGTCGTAAACCGGGCATCAGGCTGACGTGTGATGTCCGGTTAACTCGTGGTATGCTGCTGCCGTTCCCTTTTTTAATGACGCCTCCATCATGTTTGTGAAGCTCTTACGTTCCGTTGCGATTGGATTAATTGTCGGCGCTATTCTGCTGGTTGCCATGCCTTCGCTGCGCAGCCTTAACCCGCTTTCCACTCCGCAATTTGACAGTACCGATGAGACGCCTGCCAGCTATAATCTGGCGGTTCGCCGCGCCGCGCCAGCGGTGGTTAACGTTTACAACCGTGGTTTGAACACCAACTCTCACAACCAGCTTGAGATCCGCACCCTGGGATCCGGTGTAATCATGGATCAACGCGGTTATATCATCACCAATAAACACGTCATCAACGACGCCGATCAGATCATCGTCGCCTTACAGGATGGACGTGTATTTGAAGCATTGCTGGTGGGATCTGACTCTCTAACCGATCTGGCGGTACTTAAAATTAATGCCACTGGCGGTTTACCTACCATTCCAATCAATGCACGTCGCGTACCGCACATTGGCGACGTGGTACTGGCGATCGGTAACCCGTACAACCTCGGGCAGACCATTACCCAGGGGATTATTAGTGCCACGGGTCGAATTGGTCTGAACCCGACCGGGCGGCAAAACTTCCTGCAAACCGATGCTTCCATTAACCACGGTAACTCTGGCGGCGCGCTGGTGAACTCGCTGGGAGAACTGATGGGCATTAACACGCTGTCGTTTGATAAGAGTAACGATGGCGAAACGCCGGAAGGTATCGGCTTTGCGATTCCTTTCCAGTTAGCAACCAAAATTATGGATAAGCTGATCCGCGATGGTCGCGTGATCCGCGGCTACATTGGTATCGGCGGACGCGAGATCGCACCACTGCACGCGCAGGGCGGTGGTATAGATCAACTGCAAGGGATCGTGGTTAATGAAGTGTCACCTGACGGCCCGGCGGCGAATGCGGGTATTCAGGTCAACGATCTGATTATTTCGGTGGATAACAAACCGGCCATCTCTGCTCTGGAGACGATGGATCAGGTGGCAGAAATTCGCCCTGGTTCGGTGATCCCGGTTGTAGTGATGCGTGATGATAAGCAGTTAACGCTGCAGGTCACCATTCAGGAATATCCGGCAACCAATTAAGTCGAGTGCTCAAAACAAAAAACCGGAGTCTGTGCTCCGGTTTTTTATTATTCGCTAATCAATTACTTATTAACGAACTCTTCGCCCAGGGCGATATCTTTCTTGAGCGTATCCAGCATACCTTCCAGCGCGTTCTGTTCAAATGCGCTCAGGGTACCGATAGATTTACGCTCTTCTACGCCGTTTTTACCCAGCAGCAGCGGTTGAGAGAAGAAACGGGCGTACTGACCGTCGCCTTCAACGTAGGCACATTCGACAACGCCTTGTTCGCCCTGCAGTGCACGAACCAGAGACAGACCAAAACGTGCAGCTGCCTGGCCCATAGACAGGGTTGCAGACCCGCCACCGGCCTTCGCTTCAACCACTTCAGTACCCGCGTTCTGGATGCGTTTGGTCAGATCAGCCACTTCCTGCTCGGTAAAACTAACGCCAGGAACCTGTGACAGCAGCGGCAGAATGGTAACACCAGAGTGACCGCCAATAACCGGCACTTCAACTTCGCCTGGCTGTTTGCCTTTCAGTTCCGCAACAAAGGTGTTGGAACGAATGATATCCAGCGTGGTAACGCCGAACAGTTTGTTTTTGTCATAAACACCGGCTTTTTTCAGCACTTCAGCAGCAATCGCAACTGTGGTGTTAACCGGGTTAGTGATAATACCAATGCACGCTTTCGGGCAGGTTTTCGCAACTTGCTGTACCAGGTTTTTCACGATGCCGGCGTTAACGTTAAACAGGTCGGAACGATCCATACCCGGTTTACGCGCTACACCTGCAGAGATAAGAACGACATCTGCGCCTTCCAGCGCCGGAGTCGCATCTTCACCAGAAAAACCTTTGATTTTCACAGCAGTAGGGATATGGCTCAGATCGACGGCCACACCGGGAGTCACTGGAGCGATATCATACAGAGAGAGTTCTGAACCTGAAGGCAGTTGGGTTTTTAACAGTAGTGCAAGCGCCTGGCCAATACCGCCAGCAGCGCCGAGGACTGCGACTTTCATCCTAAACTCCTTATTATATTGATAAACTAAGATATGTTGCTCCGCTGCCGCGACCTTAATCCACAAAATTGCCGTTTACAATGACCACATCTCAAGAATGTGTAGTCACGCAAGTTTAGCGTTTATGCATTTAATTGCCGTAATCAGGAACCTAACTTACGTAATTAACAGTCGCTTATGCATTAGCGCAACATTCCAACAGGTGGTGACAATATACCCTACCGTTCAGCCAAAACAACATCAATTTGATAACAATTAATTTACTTTTAAGCAGAATTTGCATGCCGTGACGCAGGCATGTTTCTCAATAACGAAATTTGATAAAATCCCGCTCTTTCATAACATTATTTCAGCCTTCTTCAGGGCTGACTGTTTGCATAAAAATTCATCTGTATGCACAATAATGTTGTATCAACCACCATATCGGGTGACTTATGCGAAGCTCGGCTAAGCAAGAAGAACTAGTTAAAGCATTTAAAGCATTACTTAAAGAAGAGAAATTTAGCTCCCAGGGCGAAATCGTCGCCGCGTTGCAGGAGCAAGGCTTTGACAATATTAATCAGTCTAAAGTCTCGCGGATGTTGACCAAGTTTGGTGCTGTACGTACACGCAATGCCAAAATGGAAATGGTTTACTGCCTGCCAGCTGAACTGGGTGTACCAACCACCTCCAGTCCATTGAAGAATCTGGTGCTGGATATCGACTACAACGATGCAGTTGTCGTGATTCATACCAGCCCTGGCGCGGCGCAGTTAATTGCTCGCCTGCTGGACTCACTGGGCAAAGCAGAAGGTATTCTGGGCACCATCGCTGGCGATGACACCATCTTTACCACCCCTGCTAACGGTTTCACCGTCAAAGACCTGTACGAAGCGATTTTAGAGCTGTTCGACCAGGAGCTTTAATCTCTGCCCCGTCGTTTCTGACGGCGGGGAAAATGTTGCTTATCCCTCTCAACCCCCTGCTTTCCCCTGCGATTAATTTAACGAATAGTGCGTTTTACTGCGACATGTCATTCACACAATGAATACATAAGGTAAAAAAAGCACATTATGCAAAATTCATTATCTAATTGAAAAAACTAGAATTAACGATAAATAACCGTATTTTTAATTCTTTTTTGTTATTAAAATTCACATTTTTAACACTTAGTATCAACTGAAACAGTTAGCGCGGTATTAATTAGCTCAATAATTAGTGTATACTTGATTTTGTGATATGGGTCACGAAACAAAGGCCCAGCTAAAAGATTATGTCGAGGTAAAAATCATGAAAATCAAAACCACTGTTGCTGCATTAAGCGTACTTTCTGTTCTCTCTTTCGGTGCATTCGCTGCCGACTCCATTGATGCTGCACAAGCACAAAATCGTGAAGCAATCGGGACCGTATCTGTAAGTGGTGTGGCGTCTTCGCCAATGGATATGCGTGAAATGCTGAACAAAAAAGCGGAAGAAAAAGGCGCAACGGCCTACCAGATTACTGAAGCTCGTAGCGGTGACACCTGGCACGCTACGGCTGAACTGTACAAATAAACCCTCATCGTCTTGTCCGACGATATTGCCCCCGGTTCGGGGGCTTTTTTTTGCGCTAATGACGAACATTAAAACGCAAATGCCCTTCCAGCTCTTCCTCTGCCTCATCAAACAGCAATATTAACGCGCCAAAACGGCGACGCGTTTTCTCTCCCAGATGAACAAATTCAATCTCAAGTGGTAGCGGCAGGACATCGTTCATTAACACATCCCATAGTGAGTCGAGATCGCGTACCTTATCTTTCGCCAGACCAAAGGCTTGGCTGAAGTCGCGATAAAAATCCTCCTGACTCTCAATCTCATCAAAATCAAAGGTATAAATATTCATCTGTTGCCACCGTCACGTTTCACGGCGAGTTCTGCCGTTCATCGCTAAGTATAGCCATGAAAAAACCGACGCTTTTGGCGTCGGTTTTGACTTAACTATCGGTCAACGCATGTTGATACTTAAGGAGCATCCCCGCCAGCCGATGAACCGGTTCCGTCACCTGCGGTGGAGCTTGCCAGATGCGTAGCTTTTCCTGGTAGATTTCCAGTTCTTCCAGCAACTGACCAAAGTACCGACGACGTTTATCATCGCTACGGGCAGATATCACATGGTCTGCTGTGCGGCGCATTTGTCGGTGAAACGCCGATAAATCCTCGTTAACCGGGATCGGCGCATCACGCAGGCGCTGGTGGGCGATAATCATCGTCAGCGCCAGGCGAAATTTCGGCAAATCCCCTGGGAACTTATTCATCAGCAAAAACAGCTGCTGATAAAGTGCCGGGAGGTGGTTCTCTTTACGACGTGCCACATTGGTAGTCATCGCGGAAACAGCGGCAGAAACAAACTGATTAAGCAGTACACGTCCAGTCCTGTCGCGCGATTTATCCCGCACCAGCAAAATAACGGTGAACGCGAGCACACAGCCGACGATTTGCCCTAATGCGCTGTCGAGAAACTGACTGAAATGGAAAGTCATCGGGTTATCCAGCACGATAATATTTATGGTGCTGGCCAGTGCCCCCATCGAGCCCAGTCGCCGTTTCTGTACTTCTATACCGAGGAAGAATCCCAGCACTGCCAGGCTAATACACAGCAGCAACATGCTCTGTTGGGTATTAGGGATAATCACCAAAAAGTAGAGCAGCCCTAACGGCAGCGCGGCCAGCGTCCCGTAGATAAAGTCGATCGCCACCATGCGTGGATTCGGCAAACGCATTGCCAGTGACGTCACGACCGCAATCATCACCATTGCACCACTACCGGAAGTCCAGCCCGTCCACAGCCAGAAAAGCGTTCCCAGAATGCAGGAAAGTGTGGTTCGCCAGAAGTTAACCATTGCATGATGACGTTCGGCTGACTCTACTTTTACTTCCGGTTCGCCTTGCAGGATCTCTTCTTCGGTGGCGTTGATTTTTGTGTTACTGATAACGCCGCGCTTGAGAAGCTGATAACGCGTTGCCGCCGCGACCCAGCTATAAATGGTGACAGGCGTTTCCCGTTCCCCGGTCCAGGCGATAACTCTTCGCAGGCGTTTGAGCTGCTTGTGGACGTCCTGCGCGGTTTCTACCGGTGTGTCAAAAAATTCGCGGAAAGTATCAGTGATCAATTCCGGGCGCGTATTCTGAATAAGATAAGTTTCGCAGGATTGGGTAATCAGCGTCAGCGATAGCGTATTGATCGCTTTTAAACGTCGATTGGCCCGCGCCCAGCGGGAAGATTCCATATTCAGGTTGCTGCGCATACCTTGTAGCGCCGTGGTGCGTCGAACCAGGTCGCCCCAGGCTTTATCGACAACTTCACCATCGCCATGCTTGATACAGAGTTGCATTAATTGATATTGCGCGACCAGCAAACTTTCCAGCTCTCGATCCACTTCTTGTTTGATCGATCGCGGAGAAAAGAGCAAATCCGCCATAATTGCACACACAATACCGATAACGATCTCGCTACAACGTTCGACGGCAAACTGCGGCGTAAGCAATGGTTCAGGCTGAATGGTGATCACAATGATCAGCGCGGTATAACCGGCCAGCCCCCACGCATACGAGTTTTCTATTCGTACCAGCGAGGATATCCAGGTACAAAAACCGGCCCAGATACAGCACACCAGAATCATCAATAATGGTGCGCGGATCATCGCAATGATGATCACCAGTCCGGCAATACAGCCAATAAATGTGCCGATGATGCGCAAAAAGCCACGATAGCGAATAGCGCCAGAATACGGTTCACCTCCCGCAGCAAAGGCCGGACCGGCAGCAACAATCGCCGCTGTCAGTACCGCCCAGCGTGGCGTTTCCAGCTGGAAGTGAAAGCCAACAAACAGCGCCAGTACAATGGCGGTCGCCAGTTTTACCGCAAAGCGAATATGTTGGTTAGCAATGGAGAAAATACCCATCGTGATTAACCAAACTCACGCAGGCGATGGGCCATTTTACGGAAGAACGAATCCTGGCTTTCGTCGCGATCTTGTTTGCCAGTGACCACCACTGTAGCAGTGGTGCCCGCAGGCCAGATGTTCTCTTGCTGGTTGTCGAGACGAATACGAACCGGAACACGTTGCGCCAAACGCACCCATTCAAGGTTAGAGTCGATGGTCGCCATCCCTTTGTCGTCACGCGTGCTGCTGGCGTTGGTGACCCCTGCGGCAACACTATCAACAGTCCCTTTCAGCACTTTGTTACTGCCAAGCGGCGTGATCTCTGCACGATACCCCGGACGCACCCCTTCCAGCTTAGTTTCTTCCATATAGGCCAGTACATAGAAGGAGTTCTGTTTCACCAGCGCAACCGCCGTTGATCCTCGAGTAATAAACTCACCGGTATAGACGTTGAGGTTGGTCACCCAGCCATCTGCTGGCGCGCGGATCACCGTGCGTTCAAGATCCAGTTTTGCCAGATCGCGGGTCGCCTGCGCTTTCGCTAACTGATGCAGAACCGTTTGTAGTACGTTGTTGGCCTGGTCGATCTCTTCGCGAGACATCGCCTGCACACCGAGACGGTTACGACGTCCGGCCTCCTGGCGTTTCTCCTGTGCCAGTACCTGATAATAAGCAACATCGGCTTGCGCTTCCTCAAGCGCCTTTTGATAGCGCGGCTGGTCGATGGTGAACAGTATCTGTCCTTTTTTCACCAGCTGGTTATCATGAACATTCACCTGGGTAATGAGTCCAGAAACGTCCGGCGCGATCGCAACGACGTCAGCGCTAAAGCGCGCGTCACGCGTCCAGGGGGATTCGGTGTAATAGACCCAGGCATTAAAAATTGCGATGAAGGCCAGAATGACTAATACGACCGTGATGGCCGTACGGGAGAATTTTCTTATTAGTGTTTTCACTTCAACCTCAAACGAACAGTCGCGATATCAAATAAAACAAGCAGCAATAGAGCGCGGTGTTGAACAACGCCGGATGCCAGACAAAGTCGTAGATACCTGTTGGCACAAGTACCCGGCGCACCAGCCAGAAAATCGCCAGTGATAAAAGCAATTCAAAAAATATCGGTGGGAAGGACAGCCCAAACACCACGATAACGGGAAACAGACTCATGTTGACCTTGGTTGTAAAGAGAGAGCAGGCGTTATTATTTTCAGCATCTGTCGCCGCAGAGAAGGGCATGGAAAGCCGGGCGAGAGCAACATTGCTGTAGATTGATATTTAATATATTAGCGTAACTGTTATGCTGTTATCTATATTATGTGATCTAAATCACTTTTAAGTCAGAGTGAATAATGGAACGACTAAAACGCATGTCGGTGTTTGCCAAAGTAGTTGAATTTGGCTCTTTTACCGCCGCCGCCAGACAGCTACAGATGAGCGTTTCGTCCATCAGTCAGACGGTATCAAAACTGGAAGATGAGTTGCAGGTAAAGCTGTTAAACCGTAGCACACGCAGCATTGGCCTGACCGAAGCCGGTAGAATTTACTACCAGGGCTGCCGTCGTATGCTTCATGAAGTGCAGGATGTTCATGAGCAACTGTATGCCTTCAATAACACCCCCATCGGGACGCTACGCATTGGCTGTTCTTCAACTATGGCACAAAATGTTCTCGCCGGGCTGACAGCCAAAATGCTGAAAGAATACCCAGGTTTGAGCGTCAATCTGGTTACCGGAATTCCAGCCCCCGACCTGATTGCCGACGGTCTGGATGTGGTGATCCGCGTCGGCGCGTTGCAGGATTCCAGCCTGTTTTCCCGCCGTCTGGGCGCGATGCCAATGGTGGTGTGCGCCGCGAAAAGCTATCTCACACAATACGGCATACCGGAAAAACCCGCCGATTTGAGTAGTCATTCATGGCTTGAATACAGCGTGCGGCCCGACAATGAATTTGAACTGATCGCACCGGAAGGGATCTCGACTCGCCTGATCCCACAAGGAAGATTTGTGACTAATGATCCGATGACGCTGGTGCGCTGGCTGACGGCGGGTGCCGGGATCGCCTACGTGCCGCTGATGTGGGTGATCAACGAGATCAATCGTGGGGAGCTGGAGATCCTGCTGCCGCGTTACCAGTCAGATCCACGCCCGGTTTATGCGTTATATACCGAAAAAGATAAGCTGCCGCTGAAGGTACAGGTCGTGATCAACTCGCTGACGGATTATTTTGTTGAGGTCGGTAAATTGTTTCAGGAGATGCACGGGCGCGGGAAAGAGAAGTAATTCATATTGTACTGTTACGTTGTACAAACCTGTGCCAACGGGTTCCCCTCACCCTAACCCTCTCCCCAAAGGGGCGAGGGGACCGTTCGTGCACGTAGAAAGATTAATTATCCTTCTGAAAATAGTGAAATTATTACGCAGTACCGCCAACAGTCAGGTTATCGACTTTCAACGTTGGCTGGCCCACGCCAACCGGCAAACTTTGCCCTTCTTTACCGCAGACACCCACGCCGTTATCCAGTTTCAGGTCGTTGCCAACCATCGAAATCTGCTGCATGGTTTCGATACCGGAACCAATCAACGTTGCGCCTTTCACCGGCTTCGTTACTTTACCGTTTTCAATCAGATATGCTTCTGAAGTGGAGAAAACGAATTTGCCGGAGGTGATATCCACCTGACCGCCACCAAAGTTCGGTGCATAGATACCGTACTCAACGGATTCAATAATTTCCTGCGGGGTCGATTTACCCGGCAGCATATAGGTGTTGGTCATACGCGGCATGGGCAGATGGGCGTAGGATTCACGGCGACCGTTGCCAGTCGGCGTCATCCCCATCAAACGCGCGTTGAGTTTATCCTGCATGTAGCCTTTCAGAATGCCGTTCTCAATCAGCACGTTGTACTGGCCTGGCGTACCTTCGTCATCAATCGCCACCGAACCTCGGCGATCGACCATCGTGCCATCATCAACCACGGTACACAGTTCTGAAGCCACCAGCTCCCCGACCTGTCCACTAAATACTGAAGTGCCACGGCGGTTGAAGTCGCCTTCCAGACCGTGACCAACCGCTTCATGCAACAGCACGCCCGGCCAACCTGCGCCAAGTACTACCGGCATGGTGCCCGCTGGTGCAGCAACGGCAGAAAGATTGACCAGCGCCATACGCACTGCTTCTTTTGCCCATGCATCCGCACGGACTTCGCCGTCGAGATCGGCAAGGAAGAATTCATAACCAAAACGACCGCCGCCGCCACTGGCACCGCGTTCGCGTTTGCCATCTTCTTCGACGAGAACGCTCACGGAAAGACGCACCAGCGGACGGACATCCGCCGCTAGCGTGCCGTCGGTGGCCGCAACCAAAATTAATTCATAGACACCACTGAGGCTGGCAGTCACTTCCTGTACGCGCTTGTCCGCTTCGCGGGCAACCTTATCGACGCGACGCAGGATATCCAGCTTCTCTTCACGGCTCATGCTTTGCAGCGGATCTACCGAGGTATACAACGGGCTATGCTCTACCGCGCCCAGCGTCTGTACTTTACCATCACCACTATCACGGACGATGGTGCGCGCCGCTTGCGCACTCTGTTCCAGCGCCAGCAGGCTGATTTGGTCAGCGTAAGCAAATCCGGTTTTTTCACCGCTGGTTGCACGCACACCAACGCCCTGATCGATGTTGTAAGAACCATCTTTAATAATGCGGTCTTCTAAAACCCAGGATTCGTGATAGCTCGACTGAAAATAGAGATCGCCATAATCAAGGCGACGTTCGGCCAGTTGACCGAGGATCGCGAACAAGTCCTGATGTTTCAGGCCGTTCGCCGCTAGCAATTGTTCACTTACCAGGTTAAGACTCATCGTTTTTGCTACTCGTTAGTTACTGCAGTAGAGGATTTTTTACGGCTGCCGGATGCGGCGTGAACGCCCTATCCAGCCTACGGTTATGTTCCGGTTTGTAGGCCTGATAAGACGCACAGCGTCGCATCAGGCAACGGCTGTCGGATGCGGCGTAAACGCCTTATCCGACCTACGGTTATGTTCCGTTTGTAGGCCTGATAAGACGCACAGCGTCGCATCAGGCAACGGCTGCCGGATGCGGCGTAAACGCCTTATCCGACCTACGGTTATGTTCCGTTTGTAGGCCTGATAAGACGCACAGCGTCGCATCAGGCAACGGCTGCCGGATGCGGCGTGAACGCCCTATCCGACCTACGGTTATGTTCTGGCTCGTTGGCCTTTGGCAACGATTATCCTATGAGATTGGGGCAATTACGCGCCCTCGTCAAATCATTGCGCTTTTTCTTTACGCGGTTGGCGCAACACTTCGTTGATTTGCGGATCGTCCAGCGGACCCGAAATGTGATAGCGCAAAATGGAGACTTTGCTCCACAGCGGCCCCAGCACTTTACTGGCGGCAAACACTGCCGCGCCAACAATGGGGTTAACCGCAAAAGCCGCAGCCACGCCCACCGTCGCAGAAATCTCTGGTGCGACAACCGCTTCCATATTCAGGTCGCGACGTACCAGATTTACCGACCCTTTCATGGCGATATCCGCCTCCAGGCCATCCACCAGCGTGTCGTCGGTGTGCATAACGCCGTCTTTAATCCACGCGGTGCTGCGAATGGAGTCAAAATAGAACCCTTCGCCAAAAGTGTCTCTGAAATCAAAACGCAGCTTACGCATCAGGGCATCTACGCTCAATAAGCGCAGCAATTGCCCGGCATGTCCGGTATTGATTTCGGTAATTTCGCCTTTACCCAGTTGAGTATGAATGATGCCATTCAACGTCGCTTCATCTGGCTGCCAGGGTGCTTTGCGCCAGTGTAAATCGTAATCCACATTAAATGACGACTGGCGTATGGGCGTCGTGACACCAAAAAATTCTGCGGCGGCATCAATTTTCTGCCCGCGCAGTTTTCCTTTCAGCGAGGTACGTTCATTCCCCGGATTATTAACCCATTCACCATCGGCAGTAAGCCGCG
Organism: Escherichia sp. XD33; assembly: GCF_019375075.1. NCBI lineage: Bacteria > Pseudomonadati > Pseudomonadota > Gammaproteobacteria > Enterobacterales > Enterobacteriaceae > Escherichia > Escherichia sp. XD33. Next base: position 30,818 of record NZ_JAENDM010000026.1, on the reverse strand, counting down.
AGAAACCAGTATCAATCAGTCCATTGGTCAGCGTTAACGTATCGCCAGAAATGGTGATATCACTGTCAATGCGACCGAATTTTTGCCCCCAGAACCAGCACTCTGTGCATCGTATTTGGGCGTCCGGCCAGCCACGGAAGTTAATGCGCTCCGTTGTCGGGAAAGGTGATGACGGCGTTGAATCACCACGAGTTTTCGCCACGCTCGGGTTGTAATAAAGATATTTGATATTCGCCAGCCACGGCGCGTTATTACGCATCGCTAGCGTGGCGTTGATTTCACGCCCTTGCGCTTCAACCAGGGTGCCATTTGCCGTCGGTTGCGAAACAATACTCAGGTTATTCCATTGCTGATTTCCCAGTGACAACATAGGCGTACGTAACGTTATGTGTTGTGGGAAACTCGCTGCACCACCGACACTCTCCGCAGCGCCTTTCTGGAACAGGGCCAGCCACTCGGCACCATTCATCGGCGGCATATTGAGTTCAACGCCACTTTGTTCCGGCAACGGCGGGAGCGTTTTACTGTCTGCCGCCCAAATAGCACGATCGAGCGTCAGCTTTTGACCGAGCAACCAGCGGCTATTGAAATGATTATCCGCACCAGCCTGTCCGGTTAATTCAAAGCTGTTGAGATTGCCATCAACCTTAACGTTTACCGCTAGTGGTTCACCCGCAGGTTTGGCTAACGGTGAAGGTAAGTGACTGCTCACATTCTTTAGATCGCCGTTCAGCTCTATGTTATAGGTCGCACCAGCATGATAAGGCAGATCAATGCCCACTTTACCATCCCACGCCACGCTGCCACTCAATGCTTCGTTCACCGCTTCAGGCAGAACGCCGGTTTTCGCCGGTTGCCAGTTACCGTTGAGGTTTACCGCTACCTGGTAGGCTTTTGCCCCTTCTTTGGTGGAAAAATCCACGTTCAACGGCTGATTAAACCAGCTTGCTGTCAGTGGTTCACTTTGCAGATCGCTATTGATAAAGCTGAATTTACCGCTCAAATTTTTCAGGGTGCTGTCGAGTGGTTTGATAAACAGACTGTTATTACGCAGCGTCACTTCACCTTTCGCGGTTACCAGTTCGCCGTTCAGCGGGATATCAAGATGTAAGCGAGCATTCACATCGCCGTCGAGCTGGAGTTCTTGCAGGGTCGCACCCAGAGAATCTTTCAGCGGTGTCTCATCAAAGTAAGGGCCAACGGCTTTACCCGGACCTTTAATGTCAGCGTCAATCAGCAGTTTTTCTTTTGAGTAGTCAGGGATCACTGCGGTAAGATTACTCGCGCGCACGCCGCCCAGATTAACGCCATCGGTTTTCATCCATAAACCGTCGTTAATAAAGTCCAGTTCAATATCAAGGTTAGTTAATGCAGGCCAGTCCGGCTGGAAGGCAAACTTCGCGTTGCGCAGCGGCACCAGCACTTCAAACTGACCTTCGTTGTGTTTATAGGGGAAGAGTTGCGGATTGCCACCATAAACCAGCGTCGCGTTATCCGCTTCACCGCCCTGAATCGCGCCACTTAAGTAATCAACCAGGTCTTTACCCATCAAGTTTTCCGGGAAATAGCGCCAGGCTTGTGAACCATCATCGGTACTGATGCCAGCCAGAATACCCAGCCAGGGTTCATCGTTAGCAGGTTGCAGGTAACGAAAACCGCCGCGCGCATGGACGGCTTTGGCTTTAACGTCAATATTACGCCCATCCAGCTGGAAACCTTTGTTATTGTTCAGCCAGCTTATAGTTGCCTGGCCGTCGGCGATTTCTAGTGGCGCACGGAATACCGTTTCGTAAGGCATCTTTGCCTGCTTCATCGACGCGGTAAGCAAACCATTTTCAACGCTGCCGGAAAGCGTCCCGGAGAAGTGTTCCGCACCCGGTAATAATTTCCATTGCTTCCAGGCCAGATCGCTCCACGATGCCTGAAAACGGGTCTTGTCTGCCGCCTGAAGCGGGATATCCAGCGCCAGAGTGTTAATCTTGCCGCTCGGTTGTGTGGAGCGCCAAACATCACCCAGTGCAGGTGAAAGTTTCGCGGCCAGCGGGCGTATGCCCTCCAGGCCTGCCAGCTCCAGATTACTGGCGCGAATCCGGAGTTCGTCACTGCGTTTATTGTCTTTGCCGCCAACGTCCTGTTCCGGTATCCAGGCCAGCGTCAATGCTCCGCTCGGCCAGGGTTTGCCGTCCATCGTGATCCGTGTATCGGGAATAGAGAACTGCCAGCCCGGATTTTCACGCGTAATATGCGCGGTCAGATTATCCACCGACAGCGTATGCGTTTGCTTCTCGCCCAACCAGCTGGCACCGCCCTGTTTCAGCCAGACGTCACCGCCGGTTACATCGCCTTTGTCGATCGTCATCCAGCCTTCAAGGGAGAACTGTGCCGTTTCCAGCGCAATATTGTCCTGCATCCATTTACCGAGCCACGGCTTCAGGTCGATGTCATCCGCCTGGAGCCAGACGCGACCATTGCTTAACAACCCCTCATCATCGCGCAAATCCATGCGCACCTGCATCACGCCGTGCTGTCCGGTAAGGCTGGAGAGGCTTACCAGGCCTTCCGCACGGTGTCGACGTGGATCGTTCAGCCAGGTGAGTTGTGGGATCGCCAGCTCGGCGCGCTGACCGGATGGCGTCAGGAAACTGACTTCACTGTCGCGAAGATCGAAATGGTCAAATTGACGAAGAAACAGATCGCTGATGTGACTGGCTTCCAGACTGTCATCACTACCACCGCTGGTGATAGGAGTGTTGGTGCGAAAGCGCAGCTGCCAGAAAGTGAGGTCGCGAAACTGCCAGCGCATATGTAACAGGCTCTGCCAGACATCCAGCGCCAGAGTAACGCGTTTAACCGAAAATTCGCCGCCATCTTTTAGTTCTGCACGGATGTCGTGTGCTTCAAGCGTCGGGCCAAAATTCTGCCAGCTGGCTGAGAGCTGACTGGCTTCAACCGGCATGCCAGTCGCGGATTCTATTTTGTTGAGGATTTCCGGACGCCAGGCGTCAAGATGCGGTAAAGCAATACGCAGGCCGCTAACCAGCAGGGCAGCGATCACAACGAGCGCGGCTCCAGTAAGCAGTAAAATCCCCGGCAATCGCCTCACCCGTCACTCCTTGTCTGCTAAAAATGTGACTCAAAAACCCTTTGCCGGATGGCGGCCCAGCATCTGTTTACATCATTACGACGTCAAACTGCTCCTGGTTATAGAGCGGTTCAATTTGTACTTTAACCTGTTTGCCAACGAAAATTTCCACTTCCGCCAGCGAGTGTGACTCTTCGCCTTTCAAGGCTTCGGCTACTGCCGGAGAAGCATAGACCAGGAAACGGTCGGAATCGTAAGCATGGTGGACACGAACAATCTCGCGCATGATTTCATAGCATACCGTTTCCACGGTTTTCACCGTTCCGCGACCGTGGCAGGTTGGGCATTCGTTACACAGTACGTGCTCAATGCTTTCGCGGGTGCGTTTACGCGTCATCTCCACCAGCCCCAGCGCCGAAAAACCATTAACGCTGGTTTTCACCCGGTCTTTGCTCAACGCCTGCTCCAGCGAGTGCAGCACGCGGCGGCGGTGATCTTCATTATTCATATCGATGAAATCAATAATGATAATCCCGCCCAGATTACGCAACCGTAACTGGCGAGCGATAGCCTGCGTCGCTTCAATATTGGTATTGAAAATGGTGTCGTCCAGATTGCGATGACCGACAAACGCTCCGGTATTGATGTCCACGGTGGTCATCGCTTCGGTCTGGTCGATAATCAGATAACCACCGGATTTCAGTTCTACTTTGCGTTCCAGCGCTCGCTGGATTTCGTTTTCGACATCAAAGAGATCGAAAATCGGCTGGCGTCCGGTGTAATGCTCCAGCTTGCTGGTCATCTCGGGAATGTACTCCGAGGTAAACTCCAGCAATGCTTCGTAAGTCAGGCGTGAGTCAACGCGAATGCGGTCCAGTTCGGCGTCGGCGAAATCACGCAGAACACGCTGCGCCAGCGCCAGTTCGCCGTACAGCTGATAACGGGTCTGCGGGCGTTTTTTACGCTCCATAACTTTGGTCCAGACGCGTTTCAGATAAGCGGCATCGGAGGCCAGTTCAGCCTCGCCAACCCCTTCCGCTGCGGTACGGATGATAAACCCGCCCTGCTCGTCGCAATACTCTGCGACCACTTTTTTCAGGCGTTCACGTTCTGATTCGCTTTCAATACGTTGGGAAACCCCAACGTGAGAAGCCCCTGGCATAAACACCAGATAGCGAGAAGGCAGCGTGATATCGGTGGTCAGGCGCGCACCTTTAGTGCCAAGCGGATCTTTCACCACCTGCACCATCAGATCTTGCCCCTGACGAACCAGTTCCGAGATGTCGCGCACCGTGAATTGCTTTTGTTCTTCACCCGCCACACATTCGGTGTGCGGCATGATGTCAGATGCATGAAGAAACGCGGCTTTATCCAGCCCAATATCTACAAAAGCCGCCTGCATACCCGGAAGTACACGACTTATACGACCCTTGTAGATATTGCCTACTATTCCGCGTCGCGCCTCACGTTCAATATGAATTTCCTGCAGAATACCGCCATCAATATACGCCACTCGCGTTTCCGAAGGCGTTACGTTTACTAACAATTCAGCCGTCATGTTTATCCCTTTTCTCACGCAGTGCGTTAAAATTACTTAATAATTCATCCGTTTCAACCAGCGGTAAGCCGACTACGGCGTGATAGCTGCCATTTATCTTCCTGACAAAACAGCCACCCAGCCCCTGAATACCGTATGCACCTGCTTTATCTAACGGTTCACCGCTGGCGACATAGCCCGCGATGTCTTCGTCTGTTAACGTTCTGAAAGTCACATCGGTGACCACCAGGCAATCGAGAATGTGCTGGCTGTCAGCCAACGCCACTGCCGTCATCACCTGATGGGTCTGACCCGATAATTTGCGCAACATCTGCGCCGCATGCTCTGCGTCGCGCGGTTTCTCCAGCACTTCTCCGTTCAGGATAACGATAGTATCCGCACCCAGCACCGGGAGATCCTTCGCCGTTTGCGCGACACCTGCCCGTGCTTTCTCGCGCGCCAGACGCACAACATACTGCTGCGCGCTCTCCTGCGGCTGACGCTGCTCCTCAATGCCCGTAACAATACGTTCAAAGGTCACGCCAAGTTGCGCAAGTAACTCCTGACGACGCGGAGAACCGGAAGCTAAATACAGAGAAGTCATAGAAACCTTTATTGCACTGCAAACTGCTGACGGACTTTGCGCATCAGCAAGAAAATCCACGGCCAGAGCACCCCATTGACTACACTACTCCAGAACACTTCCGGTCTGAAAGAGACGTTAATCACTAAAAACTCTGCCCAGAAAACAATAATATCCACCACCAGCGAAAGCAACATGACGACCAGCGCCTGCTGCCATAATGCGAGGTTGCGGAAAAGCTGGTATTTCAGCGCCACCAGGTAAGCAATGATGCTCATCGCCAATACGCGTACGCCAAGCGTCGAGCCGCTGATCAGATCCAGTATGGCACCCATCACAAAACCTGTGCCCACATTTACGCGATGAGGCAAGGCCAGGATCCAATACAACAAGATGAGTAACACCCAGTTTGGCCGGAAAACAATCAGGTTATCCGGCCAGGGCATGATTTGCAGCAACAGCGCAATGAGGAAAGAGAGCCAGATTACCCAGCGTCCCTGGCTACGATAGCTCGCCACTATTGCCCTCCCGGCGCACGCGCAGGCGGTTGAGCACCACTTTGCGGCGGCGTAGCCCTTTGTGGAGAGCGATTAGCAGCAGGCTGTGTCGGCGCAGCAGGCGCAGTAGCTGCATTTCCTGTCGCCGGTTGCTGCGGAGTCGGCTGAGCGATCCCCGTTGCCGGTTCAGGTAACTTTGGCCCCATCGCGTCTGGCGAAGGCAATACCTGCGGCATCATCTGCATCAGACGTTCATTAGCAACACGATGCACCTCTTCCGGCGTCATCGGGTTAGCGCCGTTACGATCTGCCCCCCACAGCAGCAGCAGATAACGCAAACGTTGCAGCCCTGCAGTCGGACGCGCCTGAATCACAGTATAAGCGCGCTGGGTATCGAGTTTTACGGAAGAGACAACCGCGACCGGATAGCCTTCCGGGAAACGACCGCCCAGACCGGAAGTCACCAGCACATCACCAACACGAATATCCGTATTCGCCGGCAGATGCTCAAGCTGCAAATCATCCGTACAACCGTTACCGGCTGCAATTACGCGGATATCGTTGCGCAGCACCTGGATTGGCAGCGCGTGGGTCGCATCACAAATCAGCAGCACGCGACTGGTCAGTTTAGCGACGGCCACCACCTGACCAACAACACCTTTGTCGCTGATGACCGGCTGGCCTTCATAAACGCCATTAACGCTACCTTTATCGATAACAACTTGATCGCTATAAGGATCGTTAACCGTGGAGATAACCTGAGTCACCATTTTCTGCTCATCCTGACGCAGCGGGGAACCCAGCAGCTCGCGCAGACGCGCGTTCTCCTGTTTGTATTGTCCAAGCATCAGCAGTTCACTGTTTTTCAGCAACAGTTCCTGACGTAACGCCCGGTTTTCAAGTTCTAATTGGTCACGCGAGGCCAGCGTCTGCGATACGCCATCCAGCAATTCACGAGGAGCATTGGAAACAAAGTAGAAAGGACTGACGGCGGTATCCATATAAGTACGGATTTGACTGAACGTCCCCAGGCGGCTGTCGGCAATAATAATGCCGAGCGCCACCAGCACCGCCAGAATAAGGCGAATCTGTAGCGACGGGCCACGGCTAAAAATTGGCTTCATAAGTTATGCGTATTCTCGTATCAGACCAGGCAGGGTAAACAGACACTTCCCCTGCCTGCATCCGATTACTCTTCGCTGAACAGGTCGCCGCCGTGCATGTCGATCATTTCCAGCGCTTTGCCGCCACCGCGCGCCACACAGGTCAGCGGGTCTTCAGCAACAACGACTGGAATGCCGGTTTCTTCCATTAACAAACGGTCAAGGTTACGCAGCAGTGCGCCACCACCGGTGAGCACCATGCCGCGCTCGGAGATGTCGGAAGCCAGTTCCGGCGGGCACTGTTCCAGTGCAACCATTACCGCGCTCACAATACCGGTCAGCGGTTCCTGCAGTGCTTCGAGGATTTCATTGGAGTTCAGGGTAAAACCGCGTGGAACACCTTCTGCCAGGTTACGGCCACGAACTTCGATTTCACGGACTTCATCGCCCGGATAAGCCGAACCGATTTCGTGCTTGATACGTTCTGCGGTGGCTTCACCGATCAGAGAACCGTAATTACGACGCACATAGTTGATGATAGCTTCGTCGAAACGGTCACCACCAATGCGCACAGAAGAGGAGTAAACCACACCGTTCAAGGAGATAACAGCAACTTCAGTGGTACCACCACCGATATCAACCACCATAGAACCGGTCGCTTCAGAAACCGGCAGGCCAGCACCAATTGCGGCAGCCATCGGTTCTTCAATCAGGAAGACTTCACGGGCACCAGCGCCCTGCGCGGATTCACGAATTGCGCGGCGTTCAACCTGGGTCGCGCCAACCGGCACACAAACCAGAACGCGCGGGCTTGGACGCATAAAGCTGTTGCTGTGCACTTGTTTGATGAAGTGCTGGAGCATTTTTTCAGTCACGAAGAAGTCGGCGATAACGCCGTCTTTCATTGGGCGAATGGCAGCAATATTGCCCGGCGTACGGCCCAGCATCTGCTTCGCGTCATGACCTACTGCAGCTACGCTTTTCGGTGAACCGGCACGATCCTGACGAATGGCCACCACGGAAGGCTCATTCAATACGATGCCTTGTCCTTTTACATAAATGAGGGTATTCGCAGTACCCAGGTCAATGGACAAGTCATTGGAAAACATGCCACGAAATTTTTTCAACATACTAAGGGATAATCCTGAAAGCTGGGGCGGAAAAGAAAATCCGCTTACTTTACCAACCACACGCAGCAGCGACAAGGCGCAAAAATCATCTGCTACGGTGAAAATTAGTGCAGTTCGTTTCCTTTGTTACAAATCTCTGCCTGAGTCCAGAAAGGCTTAATGCATCAGCAGCATTCCTCGCCTGTTTGCAACCGCGTAAGGTCATTCATCTGCATATGTGCTGCAACAATCTGGCGAGCAGACAAGCACACTCCCATGAGACGCAGCGCGCGTTATTCTACGTGAAAACGGATTAAACGGCAGGTTAAACCGAGTATCTTTGTGAATATTTTTTCACGTTAGTATCAAGTGGCTGTGAGGACGCGAAAAAATCCCCTTGCCCGCCTGTAACACCGCGCTGAATCAGGGTCTGCCACTCGCTTCGCGAACGCACGCCGGTGGCGTAAACCTGGGTGCTGGTCCCGGAGCAGGCTTCCACCAGGCTTTGAACCAGCAGCTGGTTCTCCGTTCGCTTCTCAATGTTTCTGACCAGCCCCGGATGGAGCTTGAGTAACTCAACATTAAGTTCTTTGATCCAACTGGTACTTACCAGCGTCAAACCAGCCTGGTTGACGGCTACCCGTACCCCTAAAGCATTCACTAAACGAATAACAGGTTGTAAACGACTGATATGTTGACCTACATCGGCCTCTGCAAGTTCAATAATTATGCGTTTTCGTTGTGATTTTTCACATTGCATTAACGTATCGCGCAGCCAACGCTGAAAACGCGGGCGAATCAGCGACTCAACGGTAACCTGAATCGCCAGATTTTCCTCTGGCCAGTAACGCAATAGTGGAATAAGACGGCTGATTTGCAGACGGTCATACTCTTCCGATAAGCCAAACTGCAAGACCATCGGCATATACTCCGCCGAGCTAACCTCTTCATTACCATCGAAGATGCGGCACATGAGTTCGCGATGATGAACCTGACCTTCGCGAGTAACCGCCGGTTTTTGATAAAGGCGCGGGCCGCCGCGACTGAGCATTTGCTCGATAAGCGTACGCCAGCGAACATTACCGCGTCCTTTTTCAGGCAACGAGTCATCGTAAATAGCCCAGCTATTGCCGCCCTGCAATCCCGCATTACGCGTGGCAGACTCTGCATGTTCCATTACCTGCTCGGTATCCTGACCACTACGCCAGGCGCAGATACCAATGTGGATCATATCGTCGCGATCGAGCATTTTATTGTTCGGCAAGGTATCAACGGCTTTGATTAACTGACCGGCGATGCTCTCTGCCTCTTTTAACGTCCGGTGCGGTAACAGCGCAGCAAAATCACTGCGGTGGTAACGCGCCAGCAGTGCGCCAGGGTAGCGCATCATAAATGTCGACAGCAGATTCGTCAGAGTGAAGAACTGTTCTTCAACCTGGCTGTGCCCCCAGGTATCGCTCAACATATTGAAATCCGGCAGACGAATCATCATCACGATCCCGTGGGTACCTACTTTCTCCTGATCTTCCAGTAACGTTGCTAACTGATTATCGAAAAAGAGTCGGTTATTGAGGCCGGTTTTCACGTCCTGGGCGGCATAAGAGCGGATCAGCGTATCAAGACGGCTGTGTTGTTCGCGTGCGTTCTGAATTTCACGAAGCAGCGTATCCAGCGCACTGCTGGTTCTGGGCGGCCATTCATAGATGGTTCCCAACACATTAGAGCCACGCTCACCGTTTAAGATACGAGTAGCCCGGGTTTCCAGCAATTCTTGCCCGGCAAGTTGCCGTTGTAACCAGCGTACCGCCAGGAAGAGCATAACAATGATAAAGCCAATCGCCCCCGTGAGCGGCGCGGTGGTCATCAACGAATGGAAATAGTTGCCCATCGGATCCTGATAAACCAGACGCAACGACATCCCCGGATGCTTTATCAACGGAACGCTCAGTTCGCGAAACAGATCGCTGGAGCCAACTGGACGATAACTACCATTTCTGGCCAGGGTATAAACCTGTTTATCACCATGGAGCAGGTCTACACGAACGATATCTGCCGACATCATTAATTCGGTAATTTGTGGCCTTAATACGCTGAAGTCATTCGACACAAGGTGGGTATCAATCGCCGTCGCCACCGCCTGAACGCGATGACTAAACTTATACTGAATGGCGTTGTAGAAACTTAGCGAACAGCCCAGCAAAGTCACAAAAATTGTTAACCCGGTGAGCAGCGTAACAAAGGCCGAAAATTTCGTCGTTAATCTCATCCTTGTGTTAACTCCGATAGTGAGGAAGCGGGCATACTAGCAAATCAGATTTATCTCGCAATTTATTGCGCTTCATCGGCTTTGCTTTTCCATTAGCGAGTATAGTCTTCAGAAATTATTTTCCAATCCATCATGCACATGAGGACCACTTATGCAGGCGTTACTTTTAGAACAGCAGGACGGCAAAACTCTCGCATCAGTACAGACTCTGGACGAAAGTCGCCTGCCGGAGGGCGATGTCACGGTCGATGTTCACTGGTCGAGCCTGAACTATAAAGATGCGCTGGCGATTACCGGTAAGGGAAAAATCATCCGTAATTTTCCGATGATTCCTGGGATCGATTTTGCCGGAACTGTACGCACCAGCGAAGATCCGCGTTTTCATGCCGGTCAGGAGGTGTTACTCACTGGCTGGGGCGTTGGTGAAAACCACTGGGGTGGGCTGGCGGAGCAGGCGCGAGTGAAAGGTGACTGGCTGGTTGCCATGCCGCAAGGGCTGGACGCGCGTAAAGCAATGATTATCGGTACTGCCGGTTTTACCGCCATGCTGTGTGTGATGGCGCTGGAAGATGCCGGTGTTCGCCCGCAGGACGGGGAGATTGTCGTGACGGGTGCCAGTGGTGGCGTCGGCAGTACCGCCGTGGCGCTGCTGCATAAGTTGGGTTATCAGGTCGTTGCCGTTTCCGGTCGCGAAAGTACCCATGAATATCTGAAAAGTTTAGGTGCTAGCCGTGTTCTCCCTCGTGATGAGTTTGCCGAATCCCGTCCTCTGGAAAAACAAGTCTGGGCTGGGGCAATTGACACCGTTGGCGACAAAGTGCTGGCAAAAGTGCTGGCGCAAATGAATTACGGCGGCTGCGTGGCGGCCTGTGGTCTGGCGGGTGGTTTTACTCTGCCAACCACGGTCATGCCATTTATTCTGCGTAATGTCCGTTTGCAAGGGGTGGATTCAGTAATGACGCCACCAGAACGCCGCGCACAAGCCTGGCAGCGACTGGTCGCCGATTTACCAGAATCATTCTATACCCAGGCGGCAAAAGAGATATCTCTGTCAGAGGCACCGAACTTTGCCGAGGCCATCATTAATAACCAGATCCAGGGTCGCACGCTGGTGAAGGTTAACTAACCATTTAGCAGGGAATAATAAGAGAGGGAACTCATTTTGAAATCATTATTCAATCGGTTAACGGGAAAAGCGGTTAGCCGGACAGCTTTCGTCGAACACCTTGGTCAGGAAGTTATACAACATCATCCAAACTGGAAAGTCATGATTTCGACTGACCACAAATTGATGCGCATTGATACTCCACTAAACAGCTATTATTGATACGCCTCCGTCGCCTGTTAGGTTTATGGTGCTTTGCCTGGGCGACGCTACGCTTAGCCCCTTACTTATTTCTGGTACCATGGGGTGAATAATCTGATTTTGTTTGACTACAAATTAATCACTCGAACCTATTTAATGCTGAGCATTGTCAATCGGTTAATTTTGCGTGCTTTAGCATTCACATCTATCCAGACGATGCAGTGAAAATTGGGTAATCCCCAGCAACCGCTGCGTAATGTCGTCTATCTTGTCGCGATCCTGGCATCCCTACATTATTTGTGGTCTGTGAAGATTATCTCATTGCAGCCCCTCATCTTCGCAGGGCTGGCTTTTCAGCTTTTCACCTTACGTTATAAGAAGTTCCGTCGATGATGGCGCTAATTTCGTGAATTGTGCGGCTTGTTGCAAATTACACGGTGTTGAAGGTTATTTACATGTTAGCTGTTGATTATCTTCCCTGATAAGACCAGTATTTAGCTGCCAATTGCTACGAAATCGTTATAATGTGCGACCTCGTCCTCCCTGACGCAGTTTTTGCGCTGCGGAAAAGGTGACATTGGCGCAACGAAGGTATATTTTGTTTTTTGCCGGAGGATAGCAGCAGATCGCTGCACAATGTCCGTCAAGTCTAACATTGACACTCTGGGGCAAAATAGACCAGCGTCCCGGCCTGCTGGAATTTATCGCTATGCATACAGCTGTCGGGGCATACGCTTTACAGACGGCGGTGAAACGCCTGTCACAATCACACTAAACAAAGAGTACGGAACCCACTCATGGATATTCGTAAGATTAAAAAACTGATCGAGCTGGTTGAAGAATCAGGCATCTCCGAACTGGAAATTTCTGAAGGCGAAGAGTCAGTACGCATTAGCCGTGCAGCTCCTGCCGCAAGTTTCCCTGTGATGCAACAAGCTTACGCTGCACCAATGATGCAGCAGCCAGCTCAATCTAACGCAGCCGCTCCGGCGACCGTTCCTTCCATGGAAGCGCCAGCAGCAGCGGAAATCAGTGGTCACATCGTACGTTCCCCGATGGTTGGTACTTTCTACCGCACCCCAAGCCCGGACGCAAAAGCGTTCATCGAAGTGGGTCAGAAAGTCAACGTGGGCGATACCCTGTGCATCGTTGAAGCCATGAAAATGATGAACCAGATCGAAGCGGACAAATCCGGTACCGTGAAAGCAATTCTGGTCGAAAGTGGACAACCGGTAGAATTTGACGAGCCGCTGGTCGTCATCGAGTAACGAGGCGAACATGCTGGATAAAATTGTTATTGCCAACCGCGGCGAGATTGCATTGCGTATTCTTCGTGCCTGTAAAGAACTGGGCATCAAGACTGTCGCTGTGCACTCCAGCGCGGATCGCGATCTAAAACACGTATTACTGGCAGATGAAACGGTCTGTATTGGCCCTGCTCCGTCAGTAAAAAGTTATCTGAACATCCCGGCAATCATCAGCGCCGCTGAAATCACCGGCGCAGTAGCAATCCATCCGGGTTACGGCTTCCTCTCCGAGAACGCCAACTTTGCCGAGCAGGTTGAACGCTCCGGCTTTATCTTCATTGGCCCGAAAGCAGAAACCATTCGCCTGATGGGCGACAAAGTATCCGCAATCGCGGCGATGAAAAAAGCGGGCGTCCCTTGCGTACCGGGTTCTGACGGCCCGCTGGGCGACGATATGGATAAAAACCGTGCCATTGCTAAACGCATTGGTTATCCGGTGATTATCAAAGCCTCCGGCGGCGGCGGCGGTCGCGGTATGCGCGTAGTGCGCGGCGACGCTGAACTGGCACAATCCATCTCCATGACCCGTGCGGAAGCGAAAGCTGCTTTCAGCAACGATATGGTTTACATGGAGAAATACCTGGAAAATCCTCGCCACGTCGAGATTCAGGTACTGGCTGACGGTCAGGGCAACGCTATCTATCTGGCGGAACGTGACTGCTCCATGCAACGCCGCCACCAGAAAGTGGTCGAAGAAGCGCCAGCACCGGGCATTACCCCGGAACTGCGTCGCTACATCGGCGAACGTTGCGCTAAAGCGTGTGTTGATATCGGCTATCGCGGTGCAGGTACTTTCGAGTTCCTGTTCGAAAACGGCGAGTTCTATTTCATCGAAATGAACACCCGTATTCAGGTAGAACACCCGGTTACAGAAATGATCACCGGCGTTGACCTGATCAAAGAACAGCTGCGTATCGCTGCCGGTCAACCGCTGTCGATCAAGCAAGAAGAAGTTCACGTTCGCGGCCATGCGGTGGAATGTCGTATCAACGCCGAAGATCCGAACACCTTCCTGCCAAGTCCGGGCAAAATCACCCGTTTCCACGCACCTGGCGGTTTTGGCGTACGTTGGGAGTCTCATATCTACGCGGGCTACACCGTACCGCCGTACTATGACTCAATGATCGGTAAGCTGATTTGCTACGGTGAAAACCGTGACGTGGCGATTGCCCGCATGAAGAATGCGCTGCAGGAGCTGATCATCGACGGTATCAAAACCAACGTTGATCTGCAGATCCGCATCATGAATGACGAGAACTTCCAGCATGGTGGCACTAACATCCACTATCTGGAGAAAAAACTCGGTCTTCAGGAAAAATAAGACTGCTAAAGCGTCAAAAGGCCGGATTTTCCGGCCTTTTTTATTACTGGGGATCGACAACCCCCATAAGGTACAATCCCCGCTTTCTTCACCCATCAGGGACAAAAAATGGACACTCGTTTTGTTCAGGCCCATAAAGAGGCGCGCTGGGCGCTGGGGCTGACCCTTTTGTATCTGGCAGTTTGGTTAGTAGCCGCTTACTTATCTGGCGTTGCCCCCGGTTTTACCGGCTTTCCGCGCTGGTTTGAGATGGCCTGCATCCTGACGCCGCTGCTGTTTATTGGACTGTGCTGGGCGATGGTGAAATTTATCTATCGCGATATCCCACTGGAGGATGACGATGCAGCTTGAAGTAATTCTACCGCTGGTCGCCTATCTGGTGGTGGTGTTCGGTATCTCGGTTTATGCGATGCGTAAACGGAGCACCGGCACCTTCCTTAATGAGTATTTCCTCGGCAGCCGCTCTATGGGCGGTATTGTGCTGGCGATGACGCTCACCGCGACCTATATCAGTGCCAGTTCGTTTATCGGCGGGCCAGGAGCTGCTTATAAATACGGGCTGGGCTGGGTATTGCTGGCGATGATTCAGCTTCCTGCAGTCTGGCTTTCACTCGGTATTCTCGGCAAGAAGTTTGCGATTCTTGCGCGCCGCTACAATGCAGTGACGCTAAACGATATGCTGTTTGCCCGCTACCAGAGTCGTCTTCTGGTGTGGCTGGCGAGTTTGAGTTTGCTGGTTGCGTTCGTTGGTGCGATGACCGTGCAGTTTATCGGCGGTGCGCGCCTGCTGGAAACCGCGGCGGGTATTCCTTATGAAACCGGGCTGCTGATTTTTGGTATCAGCATTGCGTTATATACCGCCTTTGGTGGCTTTCGCGCCAGCGTGCTGAACGACACCATGCAAGGGCTTGTGATGCTGATTGGCACCGTTGTGCTGCTTATTGGCGTGGTACATGCCGCTGGCGGCTTAAGCAACGCAGTACAGACCTTGCAAACCATCGATCCGCAACTGGTTACGCCACAAGGCGCTGACGATATTCTGTCGCCTGCCTTTATGACGTCGTTCTGGGTACTGGTGTGCTTTGGCGTTATAGGCCTGCCGCATACTGCGGTGCGCTGTATCTCTTATAAAGACAGCAAAGCAGTACACCGGGGGATCATCATCGGTACGATTGTAGTCGCAATCCTGATGTTCGGTATGCACCTGGCCGGAGCGTTAGGTCGGGCGGTGATCCCCGATCTCACCGTACCGGATCTGGTGATCCCGACGTTAATGGTAAAAGTGCTGCCACCGTTTGCCGCCGGGATCTTCCTGGCTGCACCGATGGCTGCGATCATGTCGACAATTAACGCCCAACTGCTGCAAAGTTCCGCTACGATCATTAAAGATCTCTATCTGAATATCCGTCCGGATCAAATGCAAAACGAGACGCGTCTGAAGCGGATGTCGGCGGTAATTACGTTAGTTCTCGGCGCGTTGCTGCTGCTTGCCGCCTGGAAGCCGCCAGAAATGATCATCTGGCTGAATTTGCTGGCCTTCGGTGGGCTGGAAGCCGTTTTCCTGTGGCCGCTGGTGCTGGGTCTTTACTGGGAACGCGCCAACGCCAAAGGCGCGCTAAGTGCGATGATCGTTGGCGGCGTGCTGTATGCCGTACTCGCGACGCTGAATATTCAGTACCTGGGCTTCCACCCTATCGTGCCCTCGTTACTACTAAGTTTGCTGGCTTTCCTGGTCGGAAACCGTTTCGGTACATCCGTCCCGCAAGCTACCGTTTTGACTACTGATAAATAAAGAGTTTTGCCATGCCTTGGATCCAACTGAAACTGAACACCACCGGCGCGAACGCGGAAGATCTTAGCGATGCGCTGATGGAAGCGGGTGCCGTTTCTATCACTTTTCAGGATACCCACGATACGCCAGTATTTGAACCGCTGCCGGGCGAAACGCGCCTGTGGGGCGACACCGATGTGATTGGTCTGTTCGACGCTGAAACCGATATGAACGACGTGGTGGCGATTCTGGAAAACCATCCGCTGCTCGGCGCAGGCTTCGCGCATAAAATCGAACAACTAGAAGATAAAGACTGGGAGCGCGAATGGATGGATAATTTCCACCCGATGCGCTTTGGTGAACGACTGTGGATCTGCCCTAGCTGGCGTGATGTGCCGGACGAAAACGCCGTCAACGTGATGTTAGATCCAGGGCTGGCGTTTGGTACGGGTACCCATCCAACCACCTCTCTGTGCCTGCAATGGCTCGACAGCCTCGATTTAACCGGTAAAACAGTCATCGACTTTGGCTGTGGTTCCGGCATTCTGGCGATCGCGGCGCTGAAACTGGGTGCAGCAAAAGCCATTGGTATTGATATCGATCCGCAGGCGATTCAGGCCAGCCGCGATAACGCCGAACGTAATGGCGTTTCTGACCGTCTGGAACTCTACTTACCGAAAGATCAGCCAGAAGAAATGAAAGCCGACGTGGTGGTCGCTAACATCCTTGCAGGCCCATTACGTGAACTGGCACCGTTAATCAGCGTCCTGCCGGTTTCAGGCGGTTTGCTGGGCCTTTCCGGTATTCTGGCAAGCCAGGCAGAGAGCGTTTGTGAAGCTTATGCCGATAGCTTCGCACTGGACCCGGTCGTGGAAAAAGAAGAGTGGTGCCGTATTACCGGTCGTAAGAATTAACCTTCGCATCGCCGTAGGGTGACGCGGGGCGAAGTGCGAGCAAGCTCACAAAAGGCACGTAAATTTGCCGATTATTTACGCAAATTTGCGTGCCAAAATTTTCATTCATAAAGAAAAATTGAGAACTTACTCAAATTTCTTTGAGTGTAAATTTTAGTCACTATTTTCTAATATGATGATTTTTATGAGTAATTATCGCACCACGCTCATTTTAAATGCAATTCTTTGATCCATCTCAGAGGATTGGTCAAAGTTTGGCCTTTCATCTCGTGCAAAAAATGCGTAATATACGCCGCCTTGCAGTCACAGTATGGTCATTTCTTAACTCATGCGCATCGGACAATATCAGCTCAGAAATCGCCTGATCGCAGCGCCCATGGCTGGCATTACAGACAGACCTTTTCGGACGTTGTGCTACGAGATGGGAGCCGGATTGACAGTATCCGAGATGATGTCTTCTAACCCACAGGTTTGGGAAAGCGACAAATCTCGTTTACGGATGGTGCACATTGATGAACCCGGTATTCGCACCGTGCAAATTGCTGGTAGCGATCCGAAAGAAATGGCAGATGCAGCACGTATTAACGTGGAAAGCGGTGCCCAGATTATTGATATCAATATGGGTTGCCCGGCTAAAAAAGTGAATCGCAAGCTCGCAGGTTCAGCCCTCTTGCAGTACCCGGATGTCGTTAAATCGATCCTTACCGAGGTCGTCAATGCAGTGGACGTTCCTGTTACCCTGAAGATTCGCACCGGCTGGGCACCGGAACACCGTAACTGCGAAGAGATTGCCCAACTGGCTGAAGACTGTGGCATTCAGGCTCTGACCATTCATGGCCGTACACGCGCCTGTTTGTTCAATGGAGAAGCTGAGTACGACAGTATTCGGGCAGTTAAGCAGAAAGTTTCCATTCCGGTTATCGCGAATGGCGACATTACTGACCCGCTTAAAGCCAGAGCTGTGCTCGACTATACAGGGGCGGATGCCCTGATGATAGGCCGCGCAGCTCAGGGAAGACCCTGGATCTTTCGGGAAATCCAGCATTATCTGGACACTGGGGAGTTGCTGCCCCCGCTGCCTTTGGCAGAGGTTAAGCGCTTGCTTTGCGCGCACGTTCGGGAACTGCATGACTTTTATGGTCCGGCAAAAGGGTACCGAATTGCACGTAAACACGTTTCCTGGTATCTCCAGGAACACGCTCCAAATGACCAGTTTCGGCGCACATTCAACGCCATTGAGGATGCCAGCGAACAGCTGGAGGCGTTGGAGGCATACTTCGAAAATTTTGCGTAAACAGAAATAAAGAGCTGACAGAACTATGTTCGAACAACGCGTAAATTCTGACGTACTGACCGTTTCTACCGTTAACTCTCAGGATCAGGTAACCCAAAAACCCCTGCGTGACTCGGTTAAACAGGCACTGAAGAACTATTTTGCTCAACTGAATGGTCAGGATGTGAATGACCTCTATGAGCTGGTACTGGCTGAAGTAGAACAGCCCCTGTTGGACATGGTGATGCAATACACCCGTGGTAACCAGACCCGTGCTGCGCTGATGATGGGCATCAACCGTGGTACGCTGCGTAAAAAATTGAAAAAATACGGCATGAACTAATTCAGGTTAGCTAAATGCTTGATTAAAAAGGCGCTACTCGGCATGGGGAAGCGCCTTTTTTATAGGTGTCACAAAGGGAGTGACCATGAGAACAGGATGTGAACCGACCCGGTTTGGTAATGAAGCTAAGACCATTATTCACGGTGATGCGCTTGCCGAACTTAAAAAGATCCCCGCCGAAAGTGTCGATCTGATCTTTGCCGACCCACCATATAACATCGGTAAAAATTTTGATGGTCTGATCGAAGCCTGGAAAGAAGATCTGTTTATCGACTGGCTGTTTTAAGTGATTGCAGAGTGCCACCGCGTTCTGAAAAAGCAGGGCAGCATGTACATCATGAACAGCACGGAAAACATGCCCTTTATCGATCTCCAGTGCCGCAAGCTTTTTACCATCAAAAGTCGCATCGTCTGGTCATATGACAGTTCTGGAGTACAGGCGAAAAAACACTACGGCTCCATGTACGAACCCATCCTGATGATGGTGAAAGACGCAAAGAACTACACATTCAACGGTGATGCTATTCTGGTAGAAGCCAAAACCGGATCGCAGCGCGCGTTGATCGATTATCGCAAAAATCCTCCACAGCCATACAATCATCAAAAAGTACCGGGTAACGTCTGGGATTTTCCGCGCGTGCGTTATTTGATGGATGAATATGAGAACCACCCGACGCAAAAACCGGAAGCCTTACTGAAACGCATTATTCTCGCCTCTTCCAACCCAGGCGATATCGTTCTCGACCCGTTTGCCGGTAGCTTTACTACCGGTGCCGTAGCCGTCTCCAGCGGGCGAAAATTCATTGGTATTGAGATCAACAGCGAGTACATCAAAATGGGGCTTCGACGGCTGGATGTCGCGTCGCATTACTCTGCGGAAGAACTGGCGAAAGTGAAAAAAAGAAAGACCGGCAACCTGTCAAAACGAAGCCGGTTAAGCGAAGTTGACCCCGATCTCATTGCAAAGTAAAGGAAGTGTAAGCCTGGTTTTCAGATTATTCATTTCGTGTATATTTCCTGCCAGACTTGGTTAAACATGCACAGGCTCAGGTAATGATTCGCAAGTATTGGTGGCTCGTCGTTTTCGCTGTCTTCGTTTTTCTGTTTGATACTTTACTGATGCAGTGGATTGAACTGCTGACAACAGAAACAGACAAATGCCGTAATATGAACTCAGTTAATCCACTAAAACTGGTTAACTGTGACGAACTGAATTTTCAGGACAGAATGTGAATTTACATGACACTTAATTCATTCGTTTGATGAATTAATTTCGTTATGTTTTCATCTGGCATGAACATTCTTAATACGTTATCGACCAGCGCGGGTGCTTGTTTATAAAGATCATAACCCGCCATATTCATTAACCAGTTTTGAACAATTCCGCTGAAGGCACCATCAATAATAATCATCACAACATCTAAATCGAGGTTATTTGCTACACAACCTTGTTGCTGACACGCCTGCAATACTTCGCGGAGAGTCTGCGGATTAAAGCCCATCTTTTCGCGTATCACTACCTCGGCCAGCATCTCATCATTAAATTCACATTTGTGATATAAGATTTTCAGCAACGCCTGCTGGCGGGGAATTTTGGCAATATATTGCAAGCCGACAATCAATTTTTCACGCAATTGTTGAAACGGGTCATGCTCTAATCCAGCCGTCAAGTGTTCCTGGATTAACTCCCGCAATGAAGGCTGTTGCAACCACATCTCATTAAACAGTTGGGTCTTGTTCTCGAAGTGCCAGTAGATAGCGCCACGCGTAACGTTAGCGGCATCGGCAATGTCGTTGAGCGTCGTCTTGCTTACGCCATGTTGCGCAAACTGGGCGATGGCAGTTTCAATCAGTTCTTGCCGGGTCTTCAGAGCTTCGGCTTTGGTTCTTTTTGCCATGATTAATTATTCAGGAAATAAATATATTCGACACAGGGTGAGAAAATAGCGAAGGTTAATCTATCATCTAATGTGTATTTATACGAGAGGGTAACATTGAGTTGCTATAAATCGTCAAATAAATAATATATATTATTTACCTAAAATACATTCGCCACATGAATATATATTTCAATTTACGAGGTTTTAATTCTGCCTCTTTCAACCCGCGTCAAAATAAAACAGTAGAATATTATTCTTTTTTTGTGTTTATGTGCCTTGAGACGCCAGTATTCATAACTATTCCTTACATCGACGAATGATAATTTGTAGGATAGCAAACTGTATTTTTCTTTCTGCGAGTTAACGCGTTGCCTTTCTGGGTAAATAACGCGCTTTTGGTTTTTTGAGGAATAGTAATGACGAAACATGCCAGGTTTTTCCTCCTGCCCTCCTTTATTCTGATCTCCGCGGCTTTAATCGCCGGTTGTAACGATAAGGGAGAAGAGAAAGCTCACGTCGGTGAACCGCAGGTTACCGTTCATATTGTGAAAACGGCCCCGTTAGAAGTTAAGACTGAATTACCAGGCCGCACCAATGCTTACCGTATAGCCGAAGTTCGCCCACAGGTTAGCGGGATCGTACTGAATCGTAATTTCACTGAAGGCAGCGATGTACAAGCAGGCCAGTCCCTGTACCAGATCGATCCCGCGACCTATCAGGCAAATTATGACAGCGCGAAAGGCGAACTGGCGAAAAGTGAAGCCGCCGCCGCCATCGCGCATTTGACGGTAAAACGTTACGTTCCGCTCGTGGGTACGAAATACATCAGCCAGCAGGAGTACGACCAGGCCATTGCTGATGCTCGCCAGGCCGATGCCGCCGTGATTGCCGCAAAAGCCACAGTCGAAAGCGCTCGCATCAATCTCGCTTATACCAAAGTGACTGCGCCAATTAGCGGACGTATCGGCAAATCGACCGTGACCGAAGGCGCTCTTGTCACTAATGGGCAAACGACTGAACTGGCGACTGTCCAGCAGCTCGATCCTATCTACGTTGATGTGACCCAATCCAGCAACGATTTTATGAGGCTGAAGCAATCCGTAGAGCAAGGAAATTTGCATAAGGAAAACGCCACCAGCAACGTAGAGTTGGTCATGGAAAACGGTCAAACCTATCCCCTGAAAGGTACGCTGCAATTCTCTGATGTGACCGTTGATGAAAGCACCGGCTCCATAACCCTACGTGCTGTCTTCCCTAACCCGCAACATACGCTTTTGCCGGGTATGTTTGTGCGTGCACGGATTGATGAAGGCGTCCAACCTGACGCCATTCTTATCCCGCAACAAGGCGTTAGCCGCACACCGCGTGGTGATGCAACCGTGCTGATTGTTAACGATAAAAGTCAGGTGGAAGCGCGCCCTGTCGTTGCCAGTCAGGCGATTGGCGATAAATGGTTGATTAGCGAAGGTCTGAAATCTGGCGATCAAGTCATTGTCAGCGGCCTGCAAAAAGCGCGTCCGGGAGAGCAGGTTAAAGCCACTACCGATACCCCCGCAGATACTGCATCGAAGTAAGGTAATCTGACATGGCAAACTTTTTTATTCGACGACCGATATTTGCATGGGTGCTGGCCATTATTCTGATGATGGCGGGCGCACTGGCGATCCTACAATTGCCCGTCGCTCAGTATCCAACCATTGCACCGCCTGCGGTTTCTGTTTCGGCAAACTATCCAGGTGCTGATGCGCAGACCGTGCAGGATACGGTGACGCAGGTTATCGAACAGAATATGAATGGTATCGATAACCTGATGTATATGTCCTCCACCAGCGATTCCGCCGGTAGCGTGACAATTACCCTTACCTTCCAGTCCGGGACCGATCCTGATATCGCGCAAGTGCAGGTGCAGAACAAACTCCAGCTCGCCACGCCGTTGCTGCCGCAGGAAGTTCAGCAGCAGGGGATCAGTGTTGAAAAGTCCAGTAGCAGCTATTTGATGGTGGCGGGCTTTGTCTCTGATAACCCAGACACCACACAGGACGATATCTCGGACTATGTGGCTTCTAACGTTAAAGATACGCTTAGCCGTCTGAATGGCGTCGGTGACGTACAGCTTTTCGGCGCACAGTATGCGATGCGTATCTGGCTGGACGCCGATCTGCTAAACAAATATAAACTGACACCGGTTGATGTGATTAACCAGTTGAAGGTACAGAACGATCAGATCGCTGCCGGACAGTTGGGCGGAACGCCAGCGTTACCAGGGCAACAGTTGAATGCCTCGATTATTGCTCAGACGCGGTTAAAAAATCCGGAAGAATTCGGCAAAGTGACCCTGCGCGTAAACAGTGACGGCTCGGTGGTGCGTCTGAAAGATGTCGCACGGGTTGAACTTGGCGGTGAAAACTATAACGTTATCGCTCGCATCAACGGAAAACCGGCGGCGGGCCTGGGGATTAAGCTGGCAACCGGCGCGAATGCTCTCGATACCGCGAAAGCCATTAAGGCAAAACTGGCGGAATTACAGCCATTCTTCCCGCAGGGAATGAAGGTTCTCTACCCTTATGACACCACGCCATTCGTCCAGCTTTCTATTCACGAAGTGGTAAAAACGCTGTTCGAAGCCATTATGCTGGTGTTCCTGGTGATGTATCTGTTCTTGCAGAATATGCGAGCAACGCTGATCCCCACCATTGCGGTACCCGTGGTGTTGTTAGGGACGTTTGCCATCCTCGCCGCTTTTGGTTACTCCATCAACACACTAACGATGTTCGGGATGGTGCTTGCCATCGGGCTGCTCGTCGATGATGCGATAGTGGTGGTGGAGAACGTCGAGCGCGTGATGATGGAGGATAAGCTCCCGCCAAAAGAAGCGACGGAAAAATCAATGTCGCAAATTCAGGGCGCACTGGTGGGTATCGCGATGGTGCTGTCAGCGGTATTTATTCCGATGGCATTCTTCGGCGGTTCTACTGGGGCAATTTATCGCCAGTTCTCTATCACCATCGTTTCGGCAATGGCGCTTTCTGTTCTGGTGGCATTGATTCTTACCCCTGCGTTATGTGCAACGCTGCTTAAACCCGTCTCTGCTGAGCATCACGAAAATAAGGGCGGTTTCTTCGGCTGGTTTAATACCACCTTCGATCATAGCGTTAACCACTACACCAACAGCGTCGGCAAAATCCTCGGTTCCACAGGACGATATTTACTGATCTATGCGCTGATTGTTGCAGGAATGGTGGTGTTGTTTTTACGTCTTCCGTCTTCCTTCTTACCTGAAGAGGATCAGGGTGTCTTTCTGACCATGATTCAGTTACCCGCTGGCGCGACGCAAGAGCGGACGCAAAAAGTGTTGGATCAAGTGACGGATTACTATCTGAAAAACGAGAAAGCGAACGTTGAAAGTGTCTTTACGGTTAACGGCTTTAGCTTCAGCGGCCAGGCACAAAACGCCGGTATGGCCTTCGTCAGTCTGAAACCGTGGGAAGAGCGTAATGGTGATGAAAACAGTGCGGAAGCGGTAATCCATCGTGCCAAAATGGAATTGGGCAAGATCCGCGACGGTTTTGTCATTCCATTCAATATGCCAGCCATTGTTGAACTGGGCACGGCAACGGGTTTCGACTTTGAGTTAATTGATCAGGCTGGGCTGGGTCACGATGCCCTAACCCAGGCCCGTAACCAGTTGCTTGGTATGGCTGCGCAACATCCTGCCAGCTTAGTCAGCGTGCGCCCTAATGGCCTGGAAGACACCGCGCAGTTTAAACTGGAAGTTGACCAGGAAAAGGCGCAGGCATTAGGTGTTTCACTTTCTGACATCAATCAGACCATTTCAACGGCGCTGGGTGGGACTTACGTTAACGACTTCATCGACCGTGGTCGCGTGAAAAAGTTGTATGTTCAGGCGGATGCCAAATTCCGTATGCTGCCAGAAGATGTCGATAAACTTTATGTCCGCAGCGCCAACGGCGAAATGGTGCCATTCTCGGCCTTTACCACTTCACATTGGGTGTATGGCTCTCCGCGACTGGAACGCTACAACGGTCTGCCGTCAATGGAGATTCAGGGGGAAGCCGCGCCAGGAACCAGTTCCGGCGATGCCATGGCGTTGATGGAAAACCTTGCGTCAAAATTACCTGCGGGCATTGGTTATGACTGGACGGGTATGTCGTATCAGGAACGCTTATCGGGAAACCAGGCTCCCGCTCTGGTAGCAATTTCCTTTGTGGTTGTTTTCCTGTGCCTTGCTGCACTCTATGAAAGCTGGTCAATTCCTGTCTCGGTTATGTTGGTAGTGCCGTTAGGGATTGTCGGCGTGCTGCTGGCGGCGACACTCTTTAATCAAAAAAATGACGTCTACTTTATGGTGGGCTTGCTAACGACAATTGGCTTGTCGGCCAAAAACGCTATTTTGATCGTTGAGTTCGCTAAAGATCTCATGGAGAAAGAGGGTAAAGGTGTTGTTGAAGCGACACTGATGGCAGTACGTATGCGTCTGCGTCCTATCCTGATGACCTCTCTCGCCTTTATTCTCGGCGTATTACCGCTAGCTATCAGTAACGGTGCCGGCAGTGGCGCGCAGAACGCTGTGGGTATCGGGGTAATGGGAGGAATGGTCTCTGCAACGTTGCTGGCAATCTTCTTCGTACCGGTGTTCTTTGTGGTGATCCGCCGTTGCTTTAAAGGATAAATCAGAAACATAAAGGCGCTTTCGGGTGCCTTTATTATTTCCAGTGAAACCCATAAAAATTAATAAGATATTCTTCTGCTCACTCTTTAAAAGCTTTCTATAGTTCCCGCTCCCTTCACTATTTTTACAATTCACATAATTTGTCATTATTCATTCCGCAAGATTTATAACCTCCGGTGATAAAATGGCATTCAGCTCGTTAATAAGAGAGTTAACTTATTAAGCGTTAGCGTTTATTACTGAGGTAACACCATGAAAAGATTAATTCCTGTGGCATTGCTCACCGCATTGCTGGCGGGCTGTGCTCACGATTCGCCCTGCGTTCCGGTTTATGACGATCAGGGTCGTCTGGTTCACACCAATACCTGTATGAAAGGCACGACTCAGGATAACTGGGAAACGGCTGGGGCTATTGCCGGCGGGGCAGCTGCTGTTGCTGGCCTGACGATGGGGATCATCGCTCTGTCGAAATAACTGAACAGGGCGCGAAGTTTCGCGCTCTGTTTAACGATACAGTATCTTTACATAAGATAAAATATTGCTATATTCTGCTGGCTAATTCTCTGCTGATTTAGCATGTTATATCGCGTTATTTCGCTGCTTTCGAAATAACGCATCAATTTAACTTTCACACTTCTCACCAGAAATATACTCACGCTAACAATCATTATTCTGCTTAGTAAAACACGCGTAAATATTTTGCGCCAAAATGTGGCGCATGTTTCATTTTCGCACCATTGCGGGGCGCTGTTTTTATTATTTCCTGTCTACACTCAGCTTATTGCGACGCGAAATCGTGCGCAAAAGCTGGCACTACTTTTGCTTATAAGAGGATGGCCACAGACAGGTAAAAGACGTTTCCCAAACGTCCTATAACGATAATTTTCGCCTCACAGGAAGCATTATGAAAAAGATGATGATAGCCACACTGGCTGCCGCCAGCGTGCTGCTTGCCGTTGCAAATCAGGCGCATGCTGGCGCGACGCTTGATGCCGTACAGAAAAAAGGTTTTGTGCAATGCGGGATCAGTGATGGATTACCTGGGTTCTCTTATGCCGATGCTGACGGTAAATTTTCAGGTATTGATGTTGATATTTGTCGTGGTGTTGCCGCTGCTGTATTTGGTGACGACACGAAAGTGAAATATACCCCACTCACAGCAAAAGAACGCTTCACGGCTTTACAGTCAGGGGAAGTGGATTTGCTCTCCCGTAATACGACCTGGACTTCATCTCGCGACGCCGGGATGGGAATGGCATTTACTGGCGTCACTTATTACGACGGCATTGGCTTCCTGACGCACGATAAAGCGGGGCTAAAAAGCGCGAAAGAACTGGATGGCGCTACCGTCTGTATTCAGGCGGGTACTGATACCGAACTCAACGTTGCCGACTATTTCAAGGCAAACAATATGAAGTACACACCGGTGACTTTCGATCGCTCTGACGAATCAGCGAAGGCACTGGAATCTGGTCGCTGCGATACGCTGGCCTCGGATCAGTCGCAACTGTATGCCCTGCGCATCAAATTAAGCAACCCAGCTGAATGGATTGTCTTACCGGAGGTTATCTCTAAAGAACCGCTTGGGCCGGTAGTTCGTCGTGGCGATGATGAATGGTTCTCGATTGTACGCTGGACGCTTTTCGCCATGCTGAATGCTGAAGAGATGGGCATCAATTCCCAGAACGTTGATGAAAAAGCGGCTAATCCAGCAACGCCTGATATGGCACATCTGCTGGGTAAAGAAGGCGATTACGGCAAGGATCTGAAGTTGGATAATAAATGGGCCTATAACATCATCAAACAGGTGGGTAACTACTCGGAAATTTTTGAGCGTAACGTAGGTTCAGAAAGCCCGCTGAAAATTAAACGTGGGCAAAATAATCTCTGGAATAACGGCGGTATTCAGTACGCACCGCCCGTGCGTTAAGTCGGTGTGAGGTAACGAGCGTCGCGACGGCGGCGCTCTCTTCAGCGTTATGCTTTCCGAGGTTTCTATGTCTCATCGCCGCTCAACCGTTAAAGGCTCACTCTCCTTTGCCAACCCTACGGTTCGTGCCTGGTTATTCCAGATCCTTGCCGTTGTTGCTGTTGTCGGCATTGTTGGTTGGTTATTTCACAACACTGTAACGAATCTCAATAATCGTGGCATTACTTCAGGTTTTGCCTTTCTGGATCGCGGCGCTGGCTTCGGTATTGTCCAGCATTTGATCGATTACCAGCAGGGCGACACCTACGGACGCGTTTTTATTGTCGGCTTACTCAATACGCTACTGGTTTCTGCATTGTGTATTGTGTTCGCTTCTGTTTTGGGCTTCTTTATCGGTCTGGCGAGACTTTCGGATAACTGGCTGCTACGAAAGCTTTCCACAATTTATATTGAGATCTTCCGTAATATTCCCCCGCTGCTGCAAATCTTCTTCTGGTACTTTGCCGTGTTGCGCAATTTGCCCGGACCACGCCAGGCTGTGAGCGCGTTTGATCTGGCCTTTTTGAGCAATCGTGGGCTTTATATTCCGTCACCGCAGCTGGGAGACGGATTTATTGCGTTTATCCTGGCTGTTGTTATGGCTATAGTCCTTTCTGTTGGGCTATTCCGCTTTAATAAAACATACCAGATAAAGACCGGACAACTGCGCCGCACCTGGCCGATCGCCGCAGTGTTGATCATTGGTTTGCCTTTACTGGCGCAATGGCTTTTTGGCGCAGCACTACACTGGGATGTCCCAGCCCTACGAGGCTTTAACTTCCGCGGCGGGATGGTTTTAATTCCTGAACTGACAGCCTTAACGCTGGCACTTTCGGTTTATACCTCTGCATTTATCGCCGAGATTATCCGCGCTGGGATCCAGGCAGTGCCTTATGGTCAACATGAAGCGGCTCGGTCACTGGGATTACCCAACCCGGTTACGCTACGCCAGGTCATTATTCCCCAGGCATTGCGGGTGATTATTCCACCGTTAACCAGCCAGTATCTCAACATCGTCAAAAACTCCTCTCTTGCCGCCGCTATTGGCTATCCCGATATGGTTTCGCTGTTTGCCGGCACCGTGCTGAATCAGACGGGGCAAGCCATCGAGACGATAGCCATGACCATGTCGGTCTATCTGATTATCAGCCTGACTATCTCGCTGCTGATGAATATCTATAACCGCCGCATCGCGATCGTTGAACGCTAAGGAGTCATGATGACAAAAGTATTGCTGTCTCATCCCCCGCGCCCGGCGAGCCATAACTCAAACCGCGCGATGGTGTGGGTGCGAAAAAATCTGTTCTCCAGCTGGAGCAATAGCCTGCTGACTATTGGCTGCATATGGTTGATGTGGGAACTGATCCCACCGTTGCTGAACTGGGCATTTTTGCAGGCTAACTGGGTTGGCTCAACGCGTGCCGACTGCACAAAAGCCGGTGCCTGTTGGGTCTTCATCCACGAACGATTTGGTCAGTTTATGTATGGGCTTTACCCACACGACCAACGCTGGCGAATTAACCTCGCATTACTGATTGGGCTTGTGTCGATCGCACCAATGTTCTGGAAAATACTCCCGCATCGCGGTCGCTATATTGCGGCCTGGGCGGTGATTTACCCACTGATTGTCTGGTGGCTGATGTATGGCGGTTTTTTTGCTCTTGAGCGGGTTGAAACCCGGCAATGGGGCGGGCTGACGCTAACTTTAATTATTGCATCAGTTGGGATTGCGGGGGCGCTACCGTGGGGGATCTTACTGGCGTTAGGTCGCCGCTCCCATATGCCGATTGTGCGTATCTTATCGGTCATTTTTATCGAGTTCTGGCGCGGCGTACCGTTGATTACCGTATTGTTTATGTCTTCGGTCATGCTGCCGTTGTTTATGGCAGAAGGCACCAGTATCGACAAACTGATCCGCGCGCTGGTTGGCGTGATCCTGTTTCAGTCAGCATATGTTGCGGAAGTCGTGCGAGGCGGATTACAGGCACTGCCTAAAGGGCAGTATGAAGCGGCAGAGTCGCTGGCGTTGGGTTACTGGAAAACTCAGGGGCTGGTTATTCTGCCACAGGCGTTGAAGCTGGTAATTCCTGGGCTGGTAAATACCATCATCGCACTCTTCAAAGATACCAGCCTGGTGATCATTATCGGGTTGTTCGATCTTTTCAGTAGCGTTCAGCAGGCAACCGTTGATCCCGCCTGGTTGGGTATGTCGACGGAAGGGTATGTTTTCGCCGCGCTGATCTACTGGATCTTCTGTTTCAGCATGTCGCGCTATAGCCAGCATCTGGAAAAACGTTTTAACACCGGGCGTACACCGCATTGAGGACACTATGAGCCAAATTTTACTGCAACCTGCTAACGCGATGATTACGCTGGAAAACGTCAATAAATGGTATGGACAATTCCATGTTTTGAAAAATATAAATTTAACCGTGCAACCGGGAGAACGGATCGTTCTGTGTGGCCCTTCAGGTTCCGGTAAATCGACAACCATTCGTTGTATTAATCATCTGGAAGAACATCAACAGGGACGGATCGTGGTAGATGGCATCGAACTTAATGAAGATATCCGCAATATTGAGCGCGTCAGGCAGGAAGTGGGAATGGTCTTTCAGCATTTCAATCTCTTCCCTCATCTGACCGTTCTACAGAACTGTACCCTGGCACCGATTTGGGTACGCAAGATGCCTAAGAAAGAGGCTGAAGATCTGGCGATGCATTACCTCGAGCGGGTGAGAATTGCCGAACATGCGCATAAGTTTCCCGGACAGATTTCAGGTGGTCAGCAGCAACGCGTTGCCATTGCGCGTTCGCTGTGTATGAAGCCGAAAATTATGTTGTTTGATGAGCCAACGTCGGCGCTCGATCCTGAGATGGTGAAAGAGGTGCTGGATACGATGATTGGGCTGGCGCAGTCGGGTATGACAATGCTGTGTGTAACACATGAGATGGGGTTTGCACGAACCGTCGCTGACCGGGTGATTTTTATGGATCGTGGGGAGATAGTGGAACAAGCTGCACCTGATGAGTTTTTTGCGCATCCTAAATCAGAGCGTACGAGGGCATTTTTATCGCAGGTAATCCATTAATTGAATGTTAGTTCGAAAAGCAAAAAGGCCATCCTTTCGGATGGCCTTTCGCTTGATTTGATGTCTGGCAGTTTATGGCGGGCGTCCTGCCCGCCACCCTCCGGGCCGTTGCTTCGCAACGTTCAAATCCGCTCCCGGCGGATTTGTCCTGGTTGGGAGAGTGTTCACCGACAAACAACAGATAAAACAAAAGGCCCAGTCTTCCGACTGAGCCTTTTGTTTTATTTGATGTCTGGCAGTTCCCTACTCTCGCATGGGGAGACCCCACACTACCATCGGCGCTACGGCGTTTCACTTCTGAGTTCGGCATGGGGTCAGGTGGGACCACCGCGCTACTGCCGCCAGACAAATTCTTTTCTAATCTGCCGAACTTTAACCTAAAAAGTGGTGCTGATACCCAGAGTCGAACTGGGGACCTCACCCTTACCAAGGGTGCGCTCTACCAACTGAGCCATATCAGCACGCTAAATTTGATGCCTGGCAGTTCCCTACTCTCGCATGGGGAGACCCCACACTACCATCGGCGCTACGGCGTTTCACTTCTGAGTTCGGCATGGGGTCAGGTGGGACCACCGCGCTAAGGCCGCCAGGCAAATTCTGTTTCATCAGACCGCTTCTGCGTTCTGATTTAATCTGTATCAGGCTGAAAATCTTCTCTCATCCGCCAAAACATCTTCGGCGTTGTAAGGTTAAGCCTCACGGTTCATTAGTACCGGTTAGCTCAACGCATCGCTGCGCTTACACACCCGGCCTATCAACGTCGTCGTCTTCAACGTTC
>NZ_JAENDM010000025.1:0-62204 GCF_019375075.1 Escherichia sp. XD33 | reverse complement strand
ACACATTGATTGCCCCTCAATAATCCTGCTGTTAACATCAAAATTGTTGGTCGGGCTCGATTTATTTAATTGTGTAAACAGGGTCTCTCAGAGAAAGGCCCTTATGCATCACCTGACGTCGTTAAAAGTCACTACACCCAAGATGACGTTCAATGGCACCATGCGATTCAATGTAAGCCTGGGCCGTCTGTTCCAGTACACCAGGCTCAGCGTTGTATGTGTTAGCTGCATCAAATACCAACGACAGCACTTCAGGATACACAACCAGATGTGTAATGGAGTTATCTTCACCCAATACTTTTCCCCACGCCTGCTCAATCAGATTTCTGAGAGCCACCACCTCACGACTCTTACACCAGACATCGTTATTAAGTAGCAGTACCATAAGATAAGGAGTGGTATCGTTAGCCACAGCTTCCCTACTCCAGAGATAATATAAAGGGGCGGGCTCAACAGATTTATCTTTACGTCGCTTGCACTGCAAATATTCAGAAATTAGTCTATGCAGTTCACCAGTAAAATCAGCCATCAGAGAGGGAATTGCCTTGTTCATACCTGGGCAAGGTATTAATTTAAATTGTAATAATTTAATTTTAGGATGTGTAGCTGCAGCCCGATACAGAGTTGCAAGGACATACTTTTGCCAGAGGGCGTTACAGGAAAGCTTAACGTTTGATTCTGTATACATAATAAATCACCTTACAGTTACAATAGGTCAAAAACCGCTGTAGCCAAAGTTACGCTGGCCTGATGCTTTAGTGTCGAGCTTCGTCAGATAATCCAGACGTGCCAATAAGCGCTGATATTGCTCAGGGAAATCAGGATCGTTAATATCCAGGATGTAACGTCCATTAGCAGGGAAATGAACTAGTCCCTGGTGATCTTCCAGTTCTAACCCTAAGGCACTGTACCAGGCTCCGGTAATTAACCCTCTCAGGGTGTCAGAGCGCTCATAGTCTCCCAGGTGGTAATAGGCGTCTTTGTTAAAAAAAAGGCAGACGTGATAATGACATTTAAAGGACTGCGTATATTCTTTCGCCCAGATAATACAAACCGACGTTGCGTAGGTGCGTTTGCCTTGTTGTTTTTTACGGTGTTGATCTGCATTAATTTTCGCATTCAGCGAGTTACGGAAACGAGATATCTCTCCGGGACTCAGGTTAGGAAAACAGGTAATGGTATCCCCGTTGTCAATCACGGGAGGATAATGGAGATCCACCCGTATTGCCGTTATTCTGGGATGTTTCTGGAAGAGGTTATTCACCTGGTTTCTTATTTTTAACCCGTGAGCCTCATGACATTCACCGTAAAGAGTTTCAATCGTAATCATGTTAATATTCCTTTTGCTTTCAGAGATAAGCTAATAGTTAACCTACCCAATACATAACAGAAGCAGATATTAATATTCGTATCAGTAGTTCCCAGAGGGATATATAACCCTCTGGGCGTCAATTAAGAAAAACGCTACTGCCTATTGTTACATTAGAGAACAGGATGATGTTACACAGTTACATTAGAACGTTCTAAAACATTAAACAGAGTTATGATCTACACACAACTAATTATTTGGTATCAGAATACCATTAGCTCTATTAGTACATCATATCCATCATTACACATATACTATACATCACAGATATAATATATCAGATATAATATATATTACCTATCCAACGCACATGTATTTATAACTCCATTGCCAATAGCTACAAGGACTATAAAATGTTACTCTGCAGTTAGATCAACAATACCTTTATCCCAGTGTCTTTTTACAGTGGATAAACTGATGCTTAATTTTCTGGCTGTTTGTGACTGACTGAACCCCTGCAATTTCAACTGTCTGATATTTTTACTATGAATACTCCCTTCTTTCCTTCCTGGTTTTCTTTTAATTTTCCGGATACTGATGTCGGGAATTTTTCCTCTAATATCTGTAGGTAAAATCATCCCGGTGAGTACCACAGGAATATCATCACCATCCGGCAACTCTGATGACGTAAAAAAGCAAATATTAATACCTTGTCTGATACTTAAAGATAAAACCTCCTGTATTTTTTTCGGCGTATTACCAAAACAAGTTAACGATTTAGTAATCAGAATATCACCCCTTTGCATATCCTGTGTCAGGAGTCGAACTAACCGTTTTCTGTCTGCCAGAGTATAATCCGGGCGACCCAATTCGCCTGTTAACTGCAATAGTGGTTCTTTAAAATATCTCTGAATCATGGATTTTAAGCGATTAAGTTTTGACCATTTTTCAGAGTCTATGTATGCAAAACTCGCCATAATGCCTCAAACTGGTGTCATGAATTAATTATTGAACCTGTTTTTTCCTGAGTCGCATTACTCTTTTCTAAGGGAGGCTCTCCAGATACATCGGAAAAGTACTCGATAAAAGAGTTGGCCACTCCCGGGTAATGATTGCTCTCTTTAACCTCAGAAAGCGGTTTCTGTTCATCATTTACACCACGATTTCTGGGTTATGAATAAATCTACGCGGGCCATAATCATTCATCTTCAAATGGGTTAATAATAATAACATCTCCACCTGTTCTGGAACTTTGTGAAACTTCCTCTGTTCTCAGAACAGGCACTATTACAGCCTTATTATTGATATAAAAAATCGGAATATGAAAAGTACAAAATCCTGTACTACGAATCTGATGTCGCCTCACTGTTTCTTTCGTACCATACTCAATCAACTCATCTATCGGCAGGCAAACTGAATTGCAAAAGTCAAAAAAATAATCCCCAAAAACACTGGTTTTAATCAGAATGGTTTTATAAAACCCTCCTGCACGATTCAGGGTATGGGAAACTTTTCTGTTCGTGTAAATACAAATTGCCTTCTCAACTTTATAATATTCCAGCATTAAGGTCGCATTCTCTTTAATTCCCTTTTTCTCTGCAACTCCCATAGCATTTCTGGTGCTTTCATGAGGAAATATCTTTCTATCGAGAACATCATATTCATATTTGATATGCGATTTATAAATGCTATGAAAAAACTCTCCTTTTGTTATTTCAGGCTTTGTCCGTTGCACAAATGGTTCCTCATTAAAAAACTGACGTAGCTTATCCTCTATATCAGTTATAGCAGCAATATTTTCATTTATCCTGTTTAAAACAGGAGCCCCTAGCTTTAAACACTCTTTAATCGCTGCTGAAAATGAGCATTTTTTTAAATGCTGATACTTTTTAATTACATCAACTTCATATGTTTCTGCAAGAGAGAAAGAGACACGTTTCATCATGAAACTCCTTTTTAATTATAAAATTAAAATATAGAAATATATATTATTCTGATACTATAAGGTTAATACTGACTAATCCACCACAATAGATCACTTAATAACCACCCACAGGATTTCTTTCCAATAGTTTTACGTGGCGGGAATTTTCCTTCACGTTCCAGTTTCCAGGCTTGTGAACGAGAAATAGACGTAATTTTCTGGCGTTCCTTTTCTCGTACCAGTCTGTCACAGGTGTATCCATAGATCTTCAAAATTGATAAACGGTTCTCATCTCTTAACGGCTTCCACATATTGCTCTCCTTATATATTCATGATTTTCAGATTGTATATGCATGTGAGCTGCTCAAATCACTACATCTATCTGTAGTGGTATGCTGTTGAACAGCACCAGCAACTCACGAGCAAAACAATACATTTGCACAACCAAGAAATCAAATTGCGAGAAATGATTTAATTAACTGACTTCTAATAACACAATAACAACAAAGAAAGTCACAATATAAAAATAACTTAAACAATGCTTTTTGGTATACAAAATAAAAATCAAAATCACAATATTCGTAGGTTATTTTATGCAGACAAAAACAAAAAAAATCTTGTTATAATCTATGATATCAAGAGGAGGGGTAGTGACCAAAAATTCTCCCCAGAAAAGCCCCCACAACATTAGTTTGAAAACGTGACGAAGTTCACAAAATTATCTTCTGGCGATAATAGAACTTGTAAGAGGGAGTTGATTTTTGCCAACTTTCTAAAGCTAAAGTGCAGACAAAAGATAATAATTGAATGAAAACGATACATATTTTCAGATGAAAGTGACGTGACTGTAGAGGGCTATAACCGTAAAATCATTTGCGTCCTGAGCAATATGCAACAAAAGGGAATGCTCGTAAAAAAATCAGGAATAAACGCTAAGGATATCGTATTAGATTCAGCATCGTATAATGCCACTGCATAACTGATTCCCATTTCGTAGAGGCTGTTAACTCTGTATCAATGTCCTGACAAAGGACTGTATCAAGTTTCTCTACTGGAAACAGCTATGCAATAGACGGAAGAATTTAACATTATGGTAACTAAAAAGGTAAAAACAAACCACCCGTACTATCGTGTTTTATCCGGCACCTCCATGCCGTTTCCCCACATACATGAAGCTGTTTCCGAACAGTTGCTTCTACTCATTTTCAAAGCACGCAGATTGTATCTGGATCCAGAATATCGTCCTTGGTTTGATGAACAACATCGGATTCTCTCGGCATTACGCGCTAACACAAAACTCCAAAGTATTTTAGAGAAAAACAGAGAGAACTACTCCATAAGTGAGACCGATAATCCACTATCTAAAGATCTGTATGCTGCTTTTCAGGTTATGTGCCATTTATACAATGGTTTTGATAACAGACTCGTCAGCCTGAAAACCTGGGGAGATATGAACAGGGAACCAACAGCAAAATTTGTCGGCCAAAATAGTGGTGGCTGGAAAACACCTGAGATGGAAGAATTCGTCAGAAACGATTTGTTCAATATTCTGACAGATTGTAAAGCTCATTGCTCACCACTTCCCGCTCTGGTTCGACAAGGATATTGCCATCAGGATCTTTCTGTTGCGCACTCATGTACTAAAGAATTACTGGAACAACTGAACCGATACCATCAAATTGATGAATCAGCGATACTTGCCAGAACCCTTGGTTTGGCTATTAACAACTGCTATCACTCAGAAACAGAGATTCCTGAATGGCTTTCTCCTTTTGAAAATGAATACAAAAGTCCCTGGAATTGTGAGAAACCAGATACTAACGATGTGAGTAAACTTAGAAAACAATTGCTAACAATCGGGCGTACAGAATTCGTGGACAAAATGTTTTCGCTAGCCAACAAAAATGCAACAAAGATAATATATGATGGATACGTTAAACTTTATGCTCTGGAAATATATGAATGGTTAAATAAATTAGTGCAATATTTTAAAGGAAATGATTTTATTCGTTACACCTGGAAGTTCACAACAATTATTTCCGATGAAAGTGACACGATTGAAAACACCACCGCATGGGAAAAAGACTATTGTCAAATCACTATACAGCGTGATGAACTTCTGAAACTGATTTATACCAATACCCTGCAGGATGCAGCAATGAATCTTGCTGATTGCCTGCAACAGGCATACACAGAACCGTTAAAAATGGAAATAAATTATCCAGGAATAAACATTGATGCAAAAGAGCGTAAAATTAGAAAATCTATTGAATTCAGGAGCGAACTGAATAACTTCACAAACATCATGAAACAACTGGAAATATTTGAAAAATGGTATAACGCCAATAAAATTCTGTTGGTAAGTAACAAAAAGATACGTACAGAAAAGATTGACGTGAATATTCGTCTTGCAGGACTAAAAGGCTATGATCTGAATGAAGGTATACCTGATGGTCAGGGACGCAGAATTAAAGATGGTGTGAATGAACTTGTCAAGGCAGATGGCAGTCTACAACTTCCACAAGATATCAGTGACACTTCGCTTAACCGTTACCGTCAAGCAGTTCAACACATTATTAAGGATGAGATCGACACGTTGCTGATAGCACAGAGGGAAAAAAATAAAATAAATCCATATAGCGAAGATAGATACTCGATACGACCTTTATGGGGAAAATGTCTGGTCGAACAGTAACTCACTGAGAAAGGGGATAGCAGTTCGCTATCCCCAAAGGAGACTTTCCAGCAAGATCTCAAAAAATGAGACACTCAGCAAATTATGCGGCTTTACCATTAACAGATTCAGCCACAAGAACGACAGCGTGTCTGTTTCGCTCAGGATGTTCACTCCAGATTTCTGATTCCGGGATGCTTTTCCCGTCATAACTGATCCGTTCGCCATCAAACGGGTAATACCGTGCGGAATCAGTATCTAAAATAAACACCTTCAGATTCGTTGAACGACGCGCAATATGCTGCCAGAGAGCTTTACCTCCTTCATATTGCTCGTTATCACTTAATAGTACAACGCCCGCTTTTGTGACTATCGTTTCATAAACAAACGTTGCAAGACCAACATCACGTACAGCGCCATCGACAACAATCCCTTCAATCTGAGCAACATCCTGTTCTTCCCAGAATTTCTGGACAAACACGCCTTCAAGCCGGGGACGACGCTGAAGCTCCAGAGTGGCAACAACCTTATGGCGAACATCACCATCAATAACAGAAGGTGCAGCTTCGATTACCGCAGCAAACGGAGTCTTTGGATCCCAGATGATCTGGTAAAGCACGCCCTGAATAGTTACTCCATCCAGTATCGAAAAACGACGAGCTACAGTAGCAGGGGAGTAAGACATTGGAATTACAGCCATTTTTGAATCCCCTCTGAGTAATACCGGCACGAAAATTTACCTCAATAATTATAGTAAACAATACAAGAACCAAGTGCATCAACAATACCCATCAATTGTACACAATTCGTACAGCAACCAGGAACTCCCTCACCTTCTGCCAAACAGATTGACAACATTATTGCCTGTTTGCTGTTGATAGTTATTAACCCGGTCCTCCCAGATCTCAAGTGCTCTGCGTTTTTCTGGCAAATAATCGTATCGATCATAATGTTTTGAACTGACATCGTTCAACGCATGATTTTGAATACGATCGCGGATTTCCTTACTGATCCCAGCTTCTCCCATTAACGTTTTACAGGTCCGACGTAAGTCACGTGCTGTAAAAATTTTAAAGTCAGGATTAAAAGCCCGGAAATACATGATAGCGCGAGCCAGACTGTCCGTACGAACCGGACGCTTACCATTAGTCGAAAGTGGAAAAATGTAAGGGCTGGATTTTTCTTTTGTTAACTCCTGCACACAGGATAATTCCTGTAATGCTGATTCAGTCAACGGTATCAAATGCTCTCGTTTATTTTTAGAGACATCAGCAGTCACCAGCAGCGTTTTTTGTTGAAAATCAACATCACACCACTGACTGGCGATCATTTCGAAAGGACGTTGCCCTCCGGTATAGATACAGAATCGGATCAAATGTTGCATCAATAATCCAACGTTGGTTGCTTCAGCAAAATGTTCCATTAGAAAACGCAACTCTTCAAGTGTCAGCCAGGTATCACCGACTTTTTCAGCAGATGACTGTTTCGGTATCACTGACACCGGATTTGCCTCCAGCCCAAAAGTAATCCCTACACTTGTGTTCATCGGATCGTTATCTGCTTTCAGTCCATAGTTAAATGCAGCCATCAGGTAAGAACGGATCCGGTTAGAGTGAACCACAGCACCGCGCTGAATGATCCCGGCCAGGATATGTTTAATCTGTCCGGAAGTCACATCTTTAGCTTTAGTTTCACGGGGGATCACTGTATAGCATTCATTTTCAAGGCGTTTCAGAACATCCTGCCATGTCCTCTTATTATCAATTTTCATTTTGTTAACATAACCATGAATCAATGCTTCAAATGAGCCCTGTGATTGATGGAGTTGTATCCGCTGCTGTTCTGCAAACTGTTGTCGTTCCAGTTCTGCCTGGGGATCCTTTCCTTCAATGAGCCAGGCACCATACTTTTTTGCCAGTTCATTCGCTGTGGCCAGTTTCATCTCAGGCCATATACCCAATTGAATGAATCTTTCTTTTTTCCCTTTTTCCACGTAATAGCGGAAATAGAAAATCTTGCTGCCAGAAGGCTGAACTTTGACACCAAGTCGTCCAGTGCCACGTTGAGAGCTGTTGCTCCAGACATAGAACGATGTCTTTTTTGCTTTCAATGCTCGGATGGCTGTTTCAGTAAGATTGACGGCCATAGAACCTCTTTTCTAAACCAGTAACAATCAGAATAACTCGTGATTTTGGGTCAGGTAATGGGTCAGGTAACGATCGTACAATGAAGAAAAAACGGAACCAAGCGGAGACAGGGAAAATCACATAATCTATTGATTACAAACAACTAATAAAGCAATCACGAACAAACAAAAACAATATAGAACGAACTTGCCTCATGACTCATAATCGCTTGGTCGCTGGTTCAAGTCCAGCAGGGGCCACCAGATATAGCAAAGGCTGACGAGAAATCGTCAGCCTTTTTCTTTTTATATATCAGTTACTTTGCGTGCCAGTAAGCCGCTGCACGTACCCGCTGTGGGTCATACTGTTCCGCTTCAAAGCGGCGGCTTAAATTCTTAACGACTTTACCTTCGCCGGTTATCCAGATGAAGTAATCATCGGCAGGGATTTGCATCTGCGCCAGACGCGCATCTACCGCCTGCTCATCATGTGCCAGCCATTCGATATTAAAACCATCAAGGTGCGCGAGATAATCCTGACAGGCGTTATCCCGCACGCTAACCAGCGCACTAACTTGCGGTTTAACGGCAAGTTTGCTCAACGTTTCCAGGCGGCGGCGCAATGCGGGCATTCCGGATTCATCGCAGACATACAGCTGATACGCGTAATCTTCCGGCACCACCAGCGAACCGCGCGGACCTGCCACCGTAAGTTTATCGCCCGGTTGCGCCTGCATCGCCCAGCCGCTGGCGACCCCACCGTCGTGAATAAAGAAATCAATCGCCAGTTCATGGCGTAGTTCGTCATACAGCGGCGTATAGTCACGCGACGGTGGGCGTGGTCCTTCCGGCCAGACGATGCCCTCTTCCGTTACCGTTGGCGGCACAAAGTGAGCGTCAGGTTGAGGAAAGAAGAGTTTGCTGTGATCGTCAAAGCCACGCGATGTAAAACCGTCCAGCGCCTCGCCGCCGAGGACAATGCGCTGAAAACCGGCGCTGATGCGCTCAACGCGTAACACAGTCAGTTCACGGAAGCGCAGATCATTGCGAACGCGCTGCGGGTAGCGGGGGGTGTTATTCATTGTTATCGCCTTCGTGATGATAATCAGATATATCTAAATAAAACTCGCAAATGATAATGATTGTTAATCATGATAAATGCAAGCGATTTGTAGAACTGATATGTCTATAGTCTGATAAGACGAACCGCCTCTTCTCAGGCATCATTACTCAACGCCGGATGCGGCGTGAACGCCTTATCCGGCCTACGTGTGAGATGAGTCCACGTTTAAAAATCATTTTTACACTTGCAAGAACGCTCATATCAGATATAAATTAGATATATCTAATTAAGCAAAAGGAGGCTGATATGAGCCATCATCACGAAGGGTGTTGTAAACATGAAGGCCAGCCACGCCATGAGGGCTGCTGCAAAGGTGAGAAGTCAGAACACGAGCACTGCGGACACGGTCACCAGCATGAACACGGTCAATGCTGCGGTGGTCGCCACGGTCGCGGCGGCGGTCGTCGGCAACGTTTCTTTGGTCACGGTGAATTACGTCTGGTGATTCTGGATATTCTCTCGCGCGATGACAGCCACGGTTACGAATTGATTAAAGCGATTGAGAATCTAACCCAGGGGAATTACACCCCAAGCCCGGGCGTCATCTACCCAACGCTGGATTTTCTGCAGGAGCAGTCGCTGATTACCATCCGCGAAGAGGAAGGAGGTAAGAAGCAGATTGCGCTGACCGAACAAGGAGCGCAGTGGCTGGAAGAAAACCGCGAACAGGTGGAGATGATTGAAGAACGCATCAAAGCGCGTTGCGTTGGCGCGGCGCTGCGCCAGAACCCGCAAATGAAGCGGGCGCTGGATAATTTTAAAGCGGTGCTGGATTTACGCGTCAACCAGAGCGATATCAGTGATGCACAAATAAAAAAGATCATTGCGGTGATCGACCGCGCCGCTTTTGATATTACGCAACTGGATTAATCGCCGCATCCGCCAGTGGCGCGGTGCAATTGCCGGATGCGACGCTTGACGCGCCTTATCCGGCCTACACCCGCTACACACCCCGCAGGCCTGATAAGATGCGCCAGCATCGCATCAGGCATTGTGCTCCAACCGCCGGATCCGGCATACCGATTAATGCAGCACCGTCACCGCGTCTTCCAGTCGGCTGGCGCGGTGTTTCACCATCGCCGACACCTGCGCACTCTCTTCCACCAGCTCGGCATTTTTCTGGGTGATCAGGTTAAGCTCATCCACTGCACGGGTCAGGCTGGAAAGCCCATCGGCCTGTTCCAGCGTTGAATGGCTAATCTGGGCGATCAACTGGGTGACGTTTTTCACCTGTGCCACAATATCTTCCATCGTCCGTCCGGCGGCGTGTACCTGCTGCGAACCGGATTGCACCTTATCAGCACTGGCATCAATCAGCTTGCGAATATCGTTGGCAGCATTAGCGCTGCGGCTGGCTAAATGACGCACTTCCCCTGCCACCACTGCAAAACCTTTGCCCTGTTCGCCGGCACGCGCCGCTTCCACCGCCGCATTCAGGGCCAGAATATTGGTCTGAAACGCAATATCGTTAATCAGCGAAGTAATGGTGCCAATGCTCTGGGTACTGTCGGCGATATCGTCCATTGTCTTGATCACCGTGGTCATCGCCTCCCCACCCTGCACTGCCGCATTACTGGCGGTGATAGAAAGTTTATCGGCAGCCGACGCCGTGGCAGAGTTCTGTTTCACCGACGCCGCCATTTGGTTCATGGTCGCCACCGTTTGCTGAACGTTATCAACTGTCTGCTGGGTATGTTCGTTCAGTTCATCGGTGCCTTTCGCCAGCGTCTCACTGCCATTTCTGACACTGGACACCTGGCTTGAGACATCGTTAATTAGCCAACGGCACATCAGGCCAAGCTGCCCTACCGCGCGTAATGTCAGCCCCAGCTCATCGCTGCGATTCAGGTGCTCAACACTATTACGCTCTCCGGTCGCCACCTTCAGTGCCTGACGGGCGACATTTTCTATCGGGCGCACAATCTGCCATTCAAAACAAGCGCTTGCCAACAATACCACTAACACACAGAGGAAATACGTCACCACCGGGGCAGCAACAAACCAAAGCATGGCCGCCAGCAAGATAAACATCAGGGTCATCACGCCACGCGCCCGCCAGCGAAGCGGTAATGAAGGCAGTTTACCCAGCCAGCCTTTACGCACCACCAGGCCTTTATGAATACGCTTACTGGTACGTCCGGAGTTCAACGCTTTGTACAGCGGCTCCACCGCCGCGATCTCTTCATCCGTCGCCCGGGTACGAATCGACATATAGCCACTGATTTTTCCCTCGCGCACCATCGGTACCGCATTGGCCCGCACCCAATAATGGTCGCCATTTTTGCGGCGATTTTTCACGATGCCGCTCCAGGGCTCCCCTTTTTTCAGGGTGAACCACATATCCGCAAACGCCGCTTTTGGCATATCCGGGTGACGCACCATGTTGTGCGGCTGCCCTTGTAACTCTTGCAAGGTAAAGCCGCTCACCTGCACAAAAGTGTCATTAGCATGAGTGATATAGCTTTGCAGATCGGTAGTGGACATCAGAGTGGTATCGTCTGCCAGCGGGGTATTTTGCTGGGTGACATACGGATGAGAAGACATGTTCGCGTCCTGTGCAGGTTATATGGTTGTTAACTTCTTGTCAGAGTTTATGTCGGCCCCGCTGCGGTTATCTTTAACCGATTAATTTGATTTAGATCGCAATTTGCGATTAAAGCACAAATCTAATTCGTTGATTTAAAATACTTTCACTCTGTTACTATACGAAAACGTTAATTATCTTGCCCAAAAATCAGGCAGTTAATGCCCTGAAAGCGTGCATTTGCGCAGCAATCATCAAATCCATACCCGACAAAAACCGTGCAAAATAACAACAAATGTTAACATATAGCATTAAATATTGCTCAAATGATAACCGCATTTGTGTTTATCCCGATTTTCGCGATCGCAGCCGGAGTGGCGCAATCCCTGCAATACTTAAATCGGTATCATGTGATACGCGAGCCTCCGGAGCATATTTTGAACAGGTTACCTTCGAGCGCATCGGCTTTAGCGTGCAGCGCCCACGCCCTGAATCTCATTGAAAAGCGAACGCTGGATCATGAGGAGATGAAAGCACTTAACCGAGAGGTGATTGAATACTTCAAAGAGCATGTCAATCCGGGGTTTTTAGAGTATCGCAAATCTGTTACCGCCGGCGGGGATTACGGAGCCGTAGAGTGGCAAGCGGGAGGTTTAAATACGCTTGTCGACACCCAGGGAGAGGAGTTTATCGACTGCCTGGGAGGTTTTGGAATTTTCAACGTGGGGCACCGTAATCCAGTTGTGGTTTCCGCCGTACAGAATCAACTTGCGAAACAACCGCTGCACAGCCAGGAGCTGCTCGATCCGTTACGGGCGATGCTGGCGAAAACCCTTGCTGCGCTAACGCCCGGTAAACTGAAATACAGCTTCTTCTGTAATAGCGGCACCGAGTCCGTTGAAGCGGCGCTGAAGCTGGCGAAGGCTTATCAGTCGCCGCGCGGCAAATTTACTTTTATTGCCACCAGCGGCGCGTTCCACGGTAAATCACTTGGCGCGCTGTCGGCAACGGCGAAATCGACCTTCCGCAAACCGTTTATGCCACTGCTGCCAGGGTTCCGTCATGTGCCGTTTGGCAATATCGAAGCCATGCGCACGGCTCTTAACGAGTGCAAAAAAACCGGTGATGATGTGGCTGCGGTGATCCTCGAACCGATTCAGGGTGAAGGTGGCGTAATTCTGCCGCCGCCGGGCTATCTCACCGCCGTACGTAAGCTA
Organism: Escherichia sp. XD33; assembly: GCF_019375075.1. Lineage (NCBI taxonomy): Bacteria > Pseudomonadati > Pseudomonadota > Gammaproteobacteria > Enterobacterales > Enterobacteriaceae > Escherichia > Escherichia sp. XD33. The sequence goes on along the minus strand of NZ_JAENDM010000025.1, from coordinate 49,308 downwards.
TGCGATGAGTTCGGCGCACTGATGATCCTCGATGAAGTACAAACGGGCATGGGGCGCACGGGCAAGATGTTCGCCTGCGAGCATGAGAACGTACAGCCGGATATCCTCTGCCTTGCCAAAGCGCTCGGCGGCGGCGTGATGCCGATTGGCGCGACCATCGCCACTGAAGAGGTGTTTTCAGTTCTGTTCGACAACCCATTCCTGCATACCACCACCTTTGGCGGCAACCCGCTGGCCTGTGCGGCGGCGCTGGCGACCATCAATGTGTTGCTGGAGCAGAACTTACCGGCTCAGGCTGAGCAAAAAGGCGATATGTTGCTGGACGGTTTCCGTCAACTGGCGCGGGAATATCCCGATCTGGTACAGGAAGCGCGTGGTAAAGGGATGTTGATGGCGATTGAGTTTGTTGATAACGAAATCGGCTATAACTTTGCCAGCGAGATGTTCCGCCAGCGCGTACTGGTGGCCGGAACGCTCAATAACGCCAAAACGATCCGCATTGAACCGCCACTGACACTGACCATTGAACAGTGTGAACTGGTGATCAAAGCGGCGCGTAAGGCGCTGGCGGCCATGCGAGTAAGTGTCGAAGAAGCGTAATATCAAATCGGATGGCGATACGACGTCGCCATCCGATCTTTTTATACGACGCGTACGCCCGCAGGCATCATCCGCTCCGGCGTTAACAGCACGCTTTCACTGCCGTCATCGGTTTCCGCACACAACAGCATGCATTCCGACGTTTCACCACGCATTTTCGCTTTTTGCAGATTGCATAAGACCACCACCGTTTTCCCCATCAGCTCTTCTTCGCTGTAGTACGGCACCAGGCTGGTCACGGTTTGCAGCGTTTTTTGCCCCACATCAACCTGTACGATGTACAGCTTGTCGGCGTTTTCATGGCGTTTCACTTCCACAATCTTTCCGACGCGCATTTCCAGACGTGCAAAATCAGCGTAAGCCACGGTTTCCATTGCTTCCTCCCTTAGGGTAAAATTTTACTAAACTATAGCAAAAGTTTTTCTCAATCCTGTAGGCTAAAAATGGAGAATGCAGGCGTGATCACATTCGTGAGCCGCTGTGTTACCGTTACAGCGTCAAAGAAACGCGCTTTATTTACTGAAAACAGGTGACCCGATAAGCACTTCCTCTACAATGGGGGCGCACATCAGGGAAAGTAAAAAAGGTAAACATGGCAACACTAAAAGACATCGCAATCGAAGCTGGCGTATCCCTGGCGACAGTATCCAGGGTCTTAAATGACGATCCGACATTGAATGTGAAAGAAGAGACGAAACATCGCATTCTCGAGATCGCCGAAAAGCTGGAGTACAAGACCAGTAGTGCCCGTAAACTCCAGACAGGTGCAGTCAACCAACACCATATTCTGGCTATCTACAGCTACCAGCAGGAGCTGGAGATCAACGATCCTTACTATCTGGCGATCCGCCACGGCATTGAAACCCAGTGCGAAAAACTGGGCATCGAGCTCACCAACTGTTATGAACACAGCGGCTTACCAGACATTAAAAACGTCACCGGTATTTTAATTGTCGGCAAACCCACGGCCGCCCTGCGCGCCGCTGCCAGCGCGTTGACCGACAATATCTGTTTTATCGACTTTCACGAACCCGGCAGCGGTTACGATGCGGTGGATATCGATCTGGCACGCATCAGTAAAGAAATCATCGACTTCTATATCAACCAGGGCGTTAATCGTATTGGTTTTATTGGCGGTGAAGATGAGCCTGGCAAGGCGGATATTCGTGAGGTCGCCTTTGCGGAATATGGCCGACTGAAACAAGTGGTACGCGAAGAGGATATCTGGCGCGGCGGTTTTTCCAGTTCGTCGGGTTATGAACTGGCAAAACAAATGCTGGCGCGGGAAGACTATCCGAAGGCACTGTTTGTTGCTTCCGATTCCATTGCTATCGGCGTACTGCGGGCAATTCATGAACGAGGCCTGAACATCCCACAGGATATTTCGCTTATCAGCGTTAACGATATCCCCACCGCGCGATTTACCTTTCCGCCGCTCTCCACCGTGCGCATCCATTCCGAGATGATGGGAAGTCAGGGCGTTAACCTGGTGTATGAAAAAGCCCGCGATGGTCGCGCGCTGCCGCTGTTAGTCTTCGTTCCCAGCAAATTAAAACTGCGCGGCACGACCCGTTAAATCCCCTTACACACTGTCCGGCAATCGTTTTTGCCGGACAGTGCTGCCGTTTATTTTCGTGATCCAGTTAAAGTAAATGCATTTACCTGCTACTTTTTAGTAAAAATTTTACTAAACTCCCCAGCAATTACACAAACTACCATCACCATGAATGGTTCCGATTTCTCTCTACCGGGAGGCCCTATGAATCGCTGGGAAAACATTCAGCTCACCCACGAAAACCGACTTGCGCCGCGTGCGTACTTTTTTTCATATGATTCTGTTGCGCAAGCGCGTACCTTTGCCCGCGAAACCAGCAGCCTGTTTCTGCCCTTAAGCGGTCAGTGGAATTTCCACTTTTTTGACCATCCGCTGCAAGTACCAGAAGCCTTCACCTCTGAGTTAATGGCTGACTGGGGGCATATTACCGTCCCCGCCATGTGGCAAATGGAAGGTCACGGCAAACTGCAATATACCGACGAAGGTTTTCCGTTCCCCATCGATGTGCCGTTTGTCCCCAGCGATAACCCAACCGGTGCCTATCAACGTATTTTCACCCTCAGCGACGGCTGGCAGGGTAAACAGACGCTGATTAAATTTGACGGCGTCGAAACCTATTTTGAAGTCTATGTTAACGGTCAGTATGTGGGTTTCAGCAAGGGCAGTCGCCTGACCGCAGAGTTTGACATCAGCGCGATGGTTAAAACCGGCGACAACCTGTTGTGTGTGCGCGTGATGCAGTGGGCGGACTCTACCTACGTGGAAGACCAGGATATGTGGTGGTCAGCGGGGATCTTCCGCGATGTTTATCTGGTCGGAAAACACCTAACGCATATTAACGATTTCACTGTGCGTACCGACTTTGACGAAGCCTATTGCGATGCCACGCTTTCCTGCGAAGTGGTGCTGGAAAATCTCGCCGCCTCCCCTGTCGTCACGACGCTGGAATATACCCTGTTTGATGGCGAACGCGTGGTGCACAGCAGCGCCATTGATCATTTGGCAATTGAAAAACTGACCAGCGCCAGCTTTGCTTTTACTGTCGAACAGCCGCAGCAATGGTCAGCAGAATCCCCTTATCTTTACCATCTGGTCATGACGCTGAAAGACGCCAACGGCAACGTTCTGGAAGTGGTGCCACAACGCGTTGGCTTCCGTGATATCAAAGTGCGCGACGGTCTGTTCTGGATCAATAACCGTTATGTGATGCTGCACGGCGTCAACCGTCACGACAACGATCATCGCAAAGGCCGCGCCGTTGGAATGGATCGCGTCGAGAAAGATCTCCAGTTGATGAAGCAGCACAACATCAACTCCGTGCGTACCGCTCACTACCCGAACGATCCGCGTTTTTACGAACTGTGTGATATCTACGGCTTGTTTGTGATGGCGGAAACCGACGTCGAATCGCACGGCTTTGCTAATGTCGGCGATATCAGCCGTATTACCGACGATCCGCAGTGGGAAAAAGTCTACGTCGAGCGCATTGTTCGCCATATCCACGCGCAGAAAAACCATCCGTCGATCATCATCTGGTCGCTGGGCAATGAATCCGGCTATGGCTGTAACATCCGCGCGATGTACCATGCGGCGAAAGCGCTGGATGACACGCGACTGGTGCATTACGAAGAAGATCGCGATGCTGAAGTGGTCGATATTATTTCCACCATGTACACCCGCGTGCCGCTGATGAATGAGTTTGGTGAATACCCGCATCCGAAGCCGCGCATCATCTGTGAATATGCTCATGCGATGGGGAACGGACCGGGCGGGCTGACGGAGTACCAGAACGTCTTCTATAAGCACGATTGTATTCAGGGACATTATGTTTGGGAGTGGTGCGACCACGGAATCCAGGCGCAGGATGACAACGGCAATGTCTGGTATAAATTCGGCGGCGACTACGGCGACTATCCCAACAACTATAACTTCTGTCTTGATGGTTTGATCTATTCCGATCAGACGCCGGGACCAGGCCTGAAAGAGTACAAACAGGTTATCGCGCCGGTAAAAATCCACGCGCTGGATCTGACTCGCGGCGAGCTGAAAGTCGAAAATAAACTGTGGTTTACCACGCTTGATGACTACACCCTGCACGCAGAGGTGCGCGCCGAAGGTGAAACGCTCGCAACGCAGCAGATTAAACTGCGCGACGTTGCGCCGAACAGCGAAGCCCCCTTGCAGATCACGCTGCCGCAGCTGGACGCCCGCGAAGCGTTCCTCAACATTACGGTGACCAAAGATTCCCGCACCCGCTACAGCGAAGCCGGGCATTCTATCGCCACTTATCAGTTCCCGCTGAAGGAAAACACCGCGCAGCCAGTGCCTTTCGCACCAAATAATGCGCGTCCGCTGACGCTGGAAGACGATCGTTTGAGCTGCACCGTTCGCGGCTACAACTTCGCGATCACCTTCTCAAAAATGAGTGGCAAACCGACATCCTGGCAGGTAAATGGCGAGTCGCTGCTGACCCGCGAGCCAAAGATCAACTTCTTCAAGCCGATGATCGACAACCACAAGCAGGAGTACGAAGGGCTGTGGCAACCGAATCATTTGCAGATCATGCAGGAACATCTGCGCGACTTTGCCGTAGAACAGAGCGATGGTGAAGTGTTGATCATCAGCCGCACGGTTATAGCACCGCCGGTGTTTGACTTCGAGATGCGCTGCACCTACATCTGGCGCATCGCTGCAGATGGCCAGGTTAACGTGGCGCTTTCCGGCGAGCGTTACGGCGACTATCCGCACATCATTCCGTGCATCGGTTTCACCATGGGGATTAACGGCGAATACGATCAGGTGGCGTATTACGGTCGTGGACCGGGCGAAAACTACGCCGACAGCCAGCAGGCTAACATCATCGATATCTGGCGCAGCACCGTCGATGCCATGTTCGAGAACTATCCCTTCCCGCAGAACAACGGCAACCGTCAGCATGTCCGCTGGACGGCACTGACTAACCGCCACGGCAACGGTCTGCTGGTGGTTCCGCAGCGCCCAATTAACTTCAGCGCCTGGCACTATACCCAGGAAAACATCCACGCTTCCCAGCACTGTAACGAGCTGCAGCGCAGTGATGACATCACCCTGAATCTCGACCACCAGCTGCTTGGCCTCGGCTCCAACTCCTGGGGCAGCGAGGTGCTGGACTCCTGGCGCGTCTGGTTCCGTGACTTCAGCTACGGCTTTACGTTGCTGCCGGTTTCTGGCGGAGAAGCTACCGCGCAAAGCCTGGCGTCGTATGAGTTCGGCGCAGGGTTCTTTTCCACGAATTTGCACAGCGAGAATAAGCAATGAGGATCATCGATAACTTAGAACAGTTCCGCCAGATTTACGCCTCTGGCAAGAAGTGGCAACGCTGCGTTGAAGCGATTGAAAATATCGACAACATTCAGCCTGGCGTCGCCCACTCCATCGGTGACTCATTGACTTACCGCGTGGAGACAGACTCCGCGACCGATGCGCTATTTACCGGGCATCGACGCTATTTTGAAGTGCATTACTACCTGCAAGGGCAGCAAAAAATTGAATATGCGCCGAAAGAGACATTACAGGTAGTGGAATATTATCGTGATGAAACTGACCGTGAATATTTAAAAGGCTGCGGAGAAACCGTTGAGGTCCACGAAGGGCAAATCGTTATTTGCGATATCCATGAAGCGTATCGGTTTATCTGCAATAACGCGGTCAAAAAAGTGGTTCTCAAAGTCACCATCGAAGATGGTTATTTCCATAACAAATAACAACTACGGCGGCAAAAGGAGTTTGCCGCCACCGCTACCCTACTCATTTTCGGAGATGTGTTATGTCTGATACCAAACGTAATACAATCGGCAAATTCGGCTTGCTCTCGCTGACTTTTGCCGCCGTTTACAGCTTTAACAACGTTATCAATAATAATATTGAGCTTGGACTGGCCTCGGCACCGATGTTTTTCCTCGCGACGATTTTTTATTTTATTCCCTTCTGTCTGATCATCGCAGAATTTGTTTCGTTAAATAAAAACTCAGAAGCCGGTGTCTACGCGTGGGTAAAAAGTTCGCTGGGCGGACGTTGGGCATTTATTACTGCCTATACCTACTGGTTCGTAAACCTGTTCTTTTTCACCTCACTGTTGCCGCGCGTTATTGCTTATGCTTCGTATGCCTTCCTCGGATACGAATATATTATGACGCCGGTTGCCACCACCATTATCAGTATGGTGCTGTTCGCCTTCTCCACCTGGGTTTCCACCAACGGGGCGAAAATGTTGGGGCCAATTACCTCCGTCACTTCAACGCTGATGCTGCTGTTAACGCTCTCCTACATTTTACTGGCAGGTACGGCGCTGGTTGGCGGCGTACAGCCTGCTGACGCCATCACCGTTGACGCGATGATCCCGAACTTCAACTGGGCGTTCCTCGGCGTTACCACCTGGATCTTTATGGCCGCAGGTGGCGCGGAGTCCGTCGCTGTGTACGTTAACGACGTCAAAGGCGGTTCGAAATCGTTCGTTAAAGTGATCATCCTCGCCGGGATTTTTATCGGCGTACTGTATTCCGTCTCCTCGGTGCTGATTAACGTCTTCGTCAGCAGCAAAGAGTTGAAATTTACCGGCGGATCGGTGCAGGTATTCCACGGCGTTCCGGCGCGCGCAGCGTGGATCCAGTTCCTGATCGTCATCCCGCTGATGATTATCCCGATGCTCGGTTCCAATACCGTGCAGGATCTGATGAATACTATTATTAATATGACCGCCGCAGCGTCCATGCTTCCGCCGTTATTCATCATGCTGGCTTACCTGAATTTACGCGCCAAATTAGATCACCTGCCACGCGATTTCCGTATGGGCTCCCGCCGCACCGGTATTATCGTTGTTTCAATGCTGATTGCGATATTTGCCGTAGGGTTTGTCGCTTCGACATTCCCGACTGGCGCGAATATTCTGACCATCATTTTTTATAACGTCGGCGGTATTGTTATCTTCCTTGGCTTTGCGTGGTGGAAATACAGTAAATATATAAAGGGATTAACGGCTGAAGAGCGCCATATTGAAGCGACGCCAGCCAGCAATGTTGATTAAGCAGAATAATAAAAAATGAGCAGGCATTTTCCCTCTTCCTGGATGAGGAGAGGGAAAATAGTTTCTGCCTTTATATTTTTATAATTACAACGATAAAAGGCTGTACTTTTTCTTTAGCTCATGGATTAACACAATGAAATTAATCACTGCACCATGCAGAGCATTACTTGCTCTGCCGTTTTGCTACGCCTTTTCTGCGGCAGGAGAAGAAGCACGTCCGGCAGAACATGACGACACAAAAACACCCGCAATTACCTCGACATCTTCTCCTTCATTTCGTTTTTACGGCGAATTAGGGGTTGGTGGATATATGGATTTAGAGGGTGAGAATAAACATAAATACAGCGACGGTACCTATATTGAAGGTGGCCTGGAGATGAAGTACGGCTCCTGGTTCGGCCTGATTTACGGCGAAGGCTGGACCGTGCAGGCCGACCACGACGGCAATGCCTGGGTGCCAGACCATAGCTGGGGTGGTTTCGAGGGCGGAATTAACCGTTTCTATGGCGGTTATCGTACCAATGATGGCACCGAAATCATGCTCAGTCTGCGTCAGGATTCCTCGCTGGATGACCTGCAATGGTGGGGCGATTTCACCCCCGATCTGGGCTACGTCATTCCCAATACCCGCGACATTATGACTGCGCTGAAGGTACAGAACTTAAGCGGCAACTTTCGTTATAGCGTCACCGCGACTCCTGCCGGACATCATGATGAAAGCAAAGCCTGGCTACATTTTGGCAAATACGATCGCTATGACGACAAATACACCTATCCGGCAATGATGAACGGTTACATCCAGTATGACCTTGCCGAAGGCATCACCTGGATGAACGGTCTGGAAATCACCGACGGCACAGGACAGCTCTATCTCACGGGCCTGCTAACTCCTAACTTTGCCGCTCGCGCCTGGCACCATACCGGACGCGCCGACGGGCTGGACGTACCGGGAAGTGAAAGTGGGATGATGGTGAGCGCCATGTATGAAGCGTTAAAGGGCGTTTATCTCTCCACCGCTTACACCTACGCCAAACATCGCCCTGACCACGCTGACGATGAAACCACCTCTTTCATGCAGTTTGGTATCTGGTACGAATACGGCGGCGGACGTTTCGCCACGGCTTTTGATAGCCGCTTCTACATGAAAAATGCCTCTCACGATCCCAGCGACCAAATCTTCCTGATGCAATATTTCTACTGGTAATAAGGACTGTAATTTCATGAAAATAAAAACTATTTTAACGCCAGTAACCTGCGCTCTGCTGATAAGTTTTTCCGCCCATGCCGCTAACGCCGACAATTATAAAAACGTGATTAACCGTACTGGCGCGCCGCAGTACATGAAGGATTACGATTACGACGATCACCAGCGTTTTAATCCGTTTTTCGATCTCGGAGCCTGGCATGGTCATCTGTTGCCAGACGGCCCTAACACCATGGGCGGCTTTCCGGGCGTTGCGCTGCTGACGGAAGAGTACATCAACTTTATGGCCAGCAATTTCGACCGCCTGACCGTCTGGCAGGACGGCAAGAAAGTCGACTTTACGCTGGAGGCATACAGTATTCCCGGTGCGCTGGTGCAAAAACTGACAGCAAAAGATGTGCAAGTCGAAATGACTCTGCGCTTCGCCACGCCGCGCACGTCACTACTGGAAACCAAAATCACCAGCAATAAACCGCTGGATCTGGTGTGGGACGGCGAACTGCTGGAAAAACTGGAAGCGAAAGAAGGGAAACCGCTTTCCGATAAAACCATTGCTGGCGAATACCCTGACTATCAGCGCAAAATCAGCGCCACCCGTGATGGCCTGAAAGTCACCTTTGGCAAAGTGCGCGCCACCTGGGATCTGCTGACCTCCGGCGAATCGGAATATCAGGTGCATAAATCCCTGCCGGTGCAGACTGAAATCAACGGTAATCGCTTTACCAGTAAGGCGCATATCAACGGTTCGACCACGCTCTACACCACCTATTCCCATCTGCTGACCGCTCAGGAAGTTAGCAAAGAGCAAATGCAGATCCGCGATATTCTGGCGCGTCCGGCGTTTTATCTCACCGCCTCGCAGCAACGCTGGGAAGAATACCTGAAGAAAGGGTTAACCAATCCGGATGCGACGCCGGAACAGACGCGCGTCGCGGTGAAAGCGATCGAAACGCTCAACGGTAACTGGCGCTCACCGGGCGGTGCGGTGAAATTTAACACCGTTACACCGTCGGTGACCGGGCGCTGGTTCTCCGGCAATCAGACCTGGCCGTGGGATACCTGGAAGCAGGCGTTTGCGATGGCGCATTTCAATCCGGACATCGCCAAAGAGAATATCCGCGCGGTCTTCTCCTGGCAGATCCAGCCTGGCGATAGCGTGCGTCCGCAGGATGTGGGCTTTGTCCCCGACCTGATAGCGTGGAACCTTAGCCCCGAGCGTGGTGGCGATGGCGGCAACTGGAACGAACGTAATACCAAACCCAGCCTTGCCGCCTGGTCGGTGATGGAAGTGTATAACGTCACCCAAGATAAAACCTGGGTGGCAGAGATGTACCCGAAACTGGTGGCCTATCACGACTGGTGGTTACGTAACCGCGATCACAACGGCAACGGCGTGCCGGAATATGGCGCGACCCGCGACAAAGCCCACAACACTGAGAGCGGCGAGATGCTGTTTACGGTGAAGAAAGGCAACAAAGAAGAGACGCAGTCTGGGCTGAACAACTACGCCCGCGTGGTGGAGAAAGGCCAGTACGACAGTCTGGAAATTCCGGCACAGGTTGCTGCGTCGTGGGAATCGGGGCGTGATGATGCCGCCGTCTTTGGGTTTATCGACAAAGAACAGTTGGATAAATATGTCGCTAATGGCGGCAAACGTAGCGACTGGACGGTGAAATTCGCCGAAAACCGCAGTCAGGACGGAACGTTGCTGGGCTACTCGCTATTGCAGGAGTCGGTGGATCAGGCCAGCTATATGTACAGCGATAACCATTATCTGGCGGAGATGGCAACCATCCTCGGTAAGCCAGAAGAGGCCAAACGCTATCGCCAGTTGGCACAGCAGCTCGCGGACTACATCAACACCTGTATGTTCGACCCGACTACCCAGTTCTACTATGACGTGCGTATTGAAGATAAACCGCTGGCGAACGGCTGCGCGGGCAAACCGATTGTTGAGCGCGGTAAAGGGCCGGAAGGCTGGTCGCCGCTGTTTAACGGTGCGGCAACGCAGGCCAATGCCGACGCGGTGGTGAAGGTGATGCTCGATCCTAAAGAGTTCAACACCTTTGTCCCGCTGGGAACGGCGGCGTTAACCAACCCGGCTTTTGGCGCGGATATCTACTGGCGCGGGCGCGTATGGGTGGATCAGTTCTGGTTTGGTCTGAAAGGGATGGAGCGTTACGGTTATCGCGATGATGCCCTGAAGCTGGCGGATACGTTCTTCCGGCACGCCAAAGGGTTAACCGCCGATGGACCAATTCAGGAGAATTACAACCCGCTCACTGGCGCGCAGCAAGGGGCACCGAATTTCTCCTGGAGTGCCGCGCATTTGTTTATGTTGTATAACGATTTTTTCCGTAAGCAATAATTTGCAACTGCTGGCGGATGCGGCGTAAACGCCTTATCCGCCCTACATGTGCAATCCTCCTGGCCGGATAAAACGCGGCAAGCGTTGCATCCGGCAACTGCACCGCGCCACTGGCGGATGCGGCGTGAACGCCTTATCCGCCCTACATGTGCGTTCCCGTAGGTCGGATAAGACGCGACAAGCGTCGCATCCGGCATCTGCACCGCGCCACTGGCGGATGCGGCGTGAACGCCTTATCCGCCCTACATGTGCAATCCCCCAGGCCGGATAAAACACGGCAAGCGTCGCATCCGGCGTTACCACCGGGCGTATTCTTTTTGAATCCCATCACAAACCCCGCACTTCCCTTTTCCCTTTTCTCCGGCGACGGCTAAATTAGAACTCATCCGACCACATAACAATTATTTTACATACTGGACAATTTTATGAGCTACCCGTCGCTGTTCGCCCCGCTGGATTTAGGTTTTACCACGTTAAAAAACCGCGTGTTGATGGGCTCAATGCACACCGGGCTGGAGGAATACCCGGACGGTGCCGAGCGGCTGGCAGCGTTTTATGCCGAACGCGCCCGTCACGGCGTGGCGTTGATTGTCAGCGGCGGCATTGCACCAGATTTAACAGGCGTTGGCATGGAAGGCGGTGCAATGCTCAATGACGCCAGCCAGATCCCACACCATCGCACCATTACCGAAGCCGTACATCAGGAAGGCGGCAAAATAGCCCTGCAAATTTTGCATACCGGGCGCTACAGCTACCAACCGCATCTGGTCGCCCCGTCCGCATTGCAGGCCCCCATCAACCGTTTCGTGCCCCATGAGTTAAGCCATGAAGAGATCCTGCAACTGATCGACAATTTCGCCCGCTGCGCGCAACTGGCGCGGGAGGCAGGATACGACGGTGTAGAGGTGATGGGTTCCGAAGGGTATTTGATCAACGAATTTCTGACGCTGCGCACCAATCAGCGTAGTGACCAGTGGGGCGGCGATTACCGCAACCGGATGCGATTTGCCGTAGAAGTAGTGCGTGCGGTGCGCGAACGCGTCGGCAACGACTTCATTATTATCTACCGACTGTCGATGCTCGACCTGGTCGAAGACGGCGGGACTTTTGCCGAAACGGTAGAGCTGGCGCAGGCCATTGAAGCGGCGGGCGCGACCATTATCAACACCGGCATTGGCTGGCATGAAGCACGTATTCCGACCATTGCCACGCCCGTGCCGCGCGGCGCATTTAGCTGGGTCACGCGCAAACTGAAAGGCCACGTCTCGCTGCCGCTGGTAACCACCAACCGGATTAACGATCCGCAGGTTGCCGACGATATTCTCTCGCGCGGCGATGCCGATATGGTATCGATGGCGCGACCGTTTCTTGCTGATGCGGAGCTGCTGTCAAAAGCGCAATCGGGACGAGCCGATGAGATCAACACTTGTATTGGCTGCAATCAGGCCTGTCTCGATCAAATCTTCGTTGGCAAAGTCACCTCGTGCCTGGTGAATCCTCGCGCCTGCCACGAAACCAAAATGCCAATCCTTCCCGCCGTGCAGAAAAAAAATCTGGCGGTGGTCGGTGCGGGACCTGCTGGGCTGGCGTTTGCCATTAACGCGGCGGCGCGTGGGCATCAGGTAACATTGTTTGACGCTCATAGCGAGATTGGCGGGCAGTTTAATATCGCCAAACAGATCCCCGGCAAAGAGGAGTTTTACGAAACGCTGCGCTATTACCGCCGGATGATCGAAGTGACGGGCGTGACGCTAAAACTCAATCACACCGTGACGGCGGATCAGTTACAGGCTTTCGATGAAACGATCCTCGCCAGTGGGATCGTGCCGCGCACTCCGCCCATCGACGGGATCGATCATCCGAAGGTATTGAGTTATCTCGATGTACTGCGCGACAAAGCGCCGGTTGGCAACAAAGTTGCCATCATCGGTTGTGGCGGGATTGGTTTTGATACGGCGATGTATTTAAGTCAGCCGGGCGAATCCACCAGCCAGAATATCGCCGGGTTCTGTAATGAATGGGGGATCGACAGTAGCCTACAACAGGCTGGTGGCTTAAGCCCGCAGGGAATGCAGATCCCCCGTAGCCCACGGCAGATTGTGATGCTCCAGCGCAAAGCCAGCAAACCAGGACAGGGGTTAGGCAAAACCACCGGCTGGATCCATCGCACCACCCTGCTCTCGCGGGGTGTGAAAATGATCCCAGGCGTAAGTTATCAGAAGATTGACGATGACGGGCTGCATGTGGTGATCAACGGCGAAACGCAGGTATTAGTAGTGGACAATGTGGTGATCTGCGCAGGGCAAGAGCCAAACCGCGCGCTGGCGCAACCGCTGATTGATAGCGGGAAAACGGTGCATTTAATTGGCGGCTGCGATGTGGCTATGGAGCTGGACGCACGACGGGCAATTGCCCAGGGAACACGGCTGGCGCTGGAGATTTAAATCGTTATTTGAAGCGCCGGATGCAACGCATCCGGCACGTCGCGTTAATCAATAAACAAGGCGGGAGAAATGCCGAATCGCGTTGCCAATTTTTTAGCGTGTTCCAGCGTTAATTTCCTCTTCCCGCTCAAAACGCGTGACACCATAGATTTACTGCCAATTTCCGGCAGATCGGAAAGGGTTAAACCATATTGATCCATAAGGGTACGAATCACGGCTATACCGCCAGGCATGGCTTGAGCCATGGCATTAAATTCCGCAAATTCGGGCGCTGATTCTTCCCACGCGGTTATTTTGGCACACACCAGATCCAGCAAGGGGTTTTCAGGATCGTTGAGCAGCAGATGATCTACCAGTTCCAGCGCCTGGGTGTATTGTTCCTCGTTCTGAATACCCGCCAGAAAAGGTGCCACAGCAGTTAGCTTTTCTCCTGCTTGCAAGATGTCGGCAATCGCAATCATTTTTTCCCCTTAGTACGATGAACAGCGGTAAAGAAATCGTATTCTTTATGCGTCATAACTTCACGTATGTAGCACTTTTGCGATTCAAAAAAGACCATTGCTACAACACGTAATTCATTGCCCCCAACATTGAAAACATAATGCTTATCCAGATATTTGAAGTTATCCAGAGATGGGAATACTGCTTTTAATGACTCAGGTTTTTTGAAATATCCCTTAGCAATCGTGTTCCCCAGAGCCACCAACTCCGTTTTATGTTGCGGGTATTTTTCCGCAGCATCTTTCAATGCTTTTTGAGTTATCAGGTGCATTCTTCATCACGTCCGTTGACAAATTGGCAATATGATAACATCCGTTGCCAGATTGGCAACGGATGAATTTATCTGTGTGACGGAAGAATAAACGTAGAAAAACGCTAAACAAGAGAATGTAGACGATGGTGACAGGGATTTTTTGTTTTATGGAAGCGCGATTCCAGAACTGGGCAGACATTGCCGGATGCGACGCTTGCCGCGTCTTATCCGGCCTGGAGTAACGTGCTGAACGTAGGCCGGATAAGGCGTTTACGCCGCATCCGGCAGGTAACTCCCAATCTTACCGACGACGTCCCAGCTTCACCGCTTTCAGTACCACAAATTTATTATTCGTCGCAATAGTGGTGCAGTTGCCGAAAATCTTCTTCAGTTTATGGAAGTAATCCAGGTGACGGTTGGCAACGATATACAGCTCGCCGTTGATTTTCAGGCAGCGGCGGGCGTGGTGGAACATCTCCCAGGCGACGTTATCGGTCAGCGCATGTTGTTGGTGAAACGGCGGGTTGCAGAGCACAGCATTAAAGCGGAAAGGCTCCACGCCGGAGAGCGCGTTGTTGATCATAAACTCGCAGCGATCCAACGCCTCTGGCATGTTGGTTTCAACGTTCAAACGGCTGGAAGCAACCGCCATCGGCGATTCATCGACAAACACCACTTTCGCCTGCGGGTTTTTATCAAGCAGCGTCAGACCAATAACGCCATTACCGCAACCGAGATCGACAATCTCCCCTTCGAGATTCTCTGGCAGATGTTGCATAAAGAAGCGCGCGCCGATATCAAGCCCGGTGCGGGAGAAGACATTCGCATGGTTGTGGATAGTCCAGTCAGTACCTTCCAGCTTCCAGCTAACGGTCTGCGGCGCATCGGCCAGCTGCGGTTCATTGAAAGTGCAATTAATCAGGCGCGCTTTTTTCCATGCCAGCGTGGTGGTGGTTGGGCCGAGCACTTTTTCGAACAGTTCCAGCGTGGAAGTGTGAATGTCACGGGCCTTGGCACCGGCAATAATACGTGTATCCGACGTGACCACTTTGCGCAGCGCACGCAGTTGCTGTTCCAGCAATGCCAGTGTTTTCGGCACTTTGATCAGCACCACACCCGGCTGTTGCGGGTAGTCGGCGGTGCTGTCGAGAAACTTCACGCTCGACTCATCAATCCCGTTGAGGCGTAAATTCTCGCGCGTCGCCAGTTCACTGATGTATGAGTCGCCAATGCTGTACGGCTTATGTTCCGCCAGCGCGCAGCTTAACGCACCAAAGGCATCATTCAGGATCAACACCGGGCCGCGGATTTCTGTGTCGTCCAACTGTTGCAGCAAATATTCATCCGCCGCTTCCCACGCCTGTAGCGGGTTAACGTCATCCGTCGCCGGAAAACGTTGTAGTGTCAGTGAACGGAAACCGTTGTCTAAGTGGCTCATCGGCCCTCCTGAATGATAAAATTTCGACATTGCCCCTGAAAAGGGTGCGTGAGTATACCCTTTTTCTCTTTTTCGTGGGCGGTTATGAGCAATCTTACTTATCTTCAGGGTTATCCCGAGCAGCTACTTTCCCAGGTGCGAACACTGATTAACGAACAGCGTCTGGGCGATGTGCTGGCAAAACGCTATCCGGGAACACACGACTACGCCACCGATAAAGCCCTCTGGCAATATACTCAGGATCTGAAAAATCAGTTTCTGCGTAATGCCCCGCCGATCAATAAAGTGATGTATGACAATAAGATCCATGTGCTAAAAAACGCGCTCGGGTTACATACCGCTGTTTCTCGTGTGCAGGGCGGCAAGCTGAAAGCAAAGGTGGAGATCCGCGTCGCTACCGTGTTTCGCAACGCGCCGGAACCGTTTTTGCGCATGATCGTGGTGCACGAGCTGGCGCACCTGAAGGAGAAAGAGCATAACAAAGCGTTTTACCAGTTGTGTTGTCATATGGAACCCCAGTACCACCAGCTTGAGTTCGACACCCGACTGTGGCTAACGCAGTTGTCGCTTGGGCAGGACAAAATCTGAAAATGATGTCAGGCGTTATCTTTTCTTTCTTTAGCGCCTAAAATCGACCTCCCCCCTTTCGTTAAGGATAACGACCATGCTGCGCGCATTTGCCCGCCTTCTTCTCCGTATTTGTTTTTCTCGCCGGACTCTAAAGATTGCCTGCTTACTGTTACTTGTGGCAGGAGCGACCATCCTTATCGCCGATCGCGTAATGGTCAACGCCAGCAAACAGCTGACCTGGAGCGATGTCAACGCCGTTCCGGCGCGTAACGTGGGTTTATTGCTGGGGGCGAGGCCGGGTAATCGCTACTTTACCCGACGTATTGATACCGCAGCAGCGTTGTACCACGCCGGAAAAGTGAAATGGCTGCTGGTAAGTGGCGATAACGGACGTAAAAATTACGATGAAGCATCAGGTATGCAGCAGGCTTTGATCGCTAAAGGCGTACCAGCAAAAGTGATCTTCTGCGACTATGCCGGATTCTCAACGCTGGATTCGGTAGTGCGTGCCAAAAAGGTTTTTGGTGAAAACCATATCACCATTATCTCGCAAGAATTTCATAATCAACGCGCCATCTGGCTGGCAAAACAGTACGGCATCGACGCTATCGGTTTTAACGCGCCAGACCTCAATATGAAGCACGGTTTTTATACTCAACTGCGGGAGAAACTCGCTCGTGTCAGCGCCGTGATTGACGCCAAAATCCTCCATCGCCAGCCGAAATATCTCGGGCCTTCGGTCATGATTGGGCCGTTTAGTGAGCATGGCTGTCCGGCGCAGAAATAATGCGTATCTGCGCACGTCGAAGATGAAAAAGGCGTGCTACATTGACGACAGAATCCCTTTATGGAGTATCCACGCGTTATGATACGTTTCGCTGTGATTGGTACGAACTGGATCACTCGCCAGTTCGTCGAGGCCGCCCATGAGAGCGGTAAATACAAGTTAACCGCCGTATATTCCCGCAGCCTTGAACAGGCCCAGCACTTCGCCAATGATTTTTCTGTCGAGCATCTGTTTACCTCGCTGGAAGCGATGGCGGAAAGCGATGCCATTGACGCGGTGTATATTGCCAGCCCGAATTCCCTGCATTTTTCCCAGACACAACTTTTCCTTAGCCATAAAATTAATGTGATTTGCGAGAAACCGCTGGCGTCGAATCTGGCGGAAGTGGATGCCGCCATTGCCTGTGCGCGGGAAAATCAGGTGGTGCTGTTTGAGGCATTTAAAACCGCCTGCCTGCCGAACTTTCATTTGTTGCGCCAGGCGCTGCCGAAAGTCGGCAAACTGCGGAAAGTCTTTTTCAACTATTGCCAGTATTCCTCGCGGTATCAACGTTACCTGGATGGTGAGAATCCCAACACCTTTAATCCGGCATTCTCTAACGGTTCAATTATGGATATCGGTTTTTACTGTCTGGCGTCGGCGGTGGCGTTATTTGGTGAGCCGAAAAGCGTGCAGGCAACCGCCAGTTTGCTGGCAAGCGGCGTTGACGCCCAGGGCGTGGTGGTGATGGATTACGGTGATTTCAGCGTCACCTTGCAGCACTCAAAAGTCAGTGATTCTGTCCTGGCGAGCGAGATTCAGGGCGAAGCAGGATCGCTGGTGATTGAAAAACTGTCTGAATGCCAGAAAGTGTGCTTCGTGCCGCGTGGCAGCCAAATGCAGGATCTCACCCAGCCGCAGCATATTAATACCATGCTCTACGAAGCAGAGCTGTTCGCTACCCTGGTGGATGAGCATCTGGTGGATCATCCAGGGCTGGCGGTCAGTCGCATCACCGCCAAACTGCTGACCGAGATCCGCCGCCAGACTGGGGTGATTTTTCCGGCAGATAGCGTAAAACTATAATTGCCAAAGTAAAACAGTGTAAAAGGTATGTAACAGACCATTGACTGGCTGAATGGTCTGTCATACTTTGTTACCTGCAAAGGGGAGTAACTTCATTGCCGGTCGATCGTCATTACGATGTGTGAAAAACCACATCCGGTCACCGGGCAACCCGAAAGGAATACGCAGACGTATTCCTTTTTTGTTGTAAGTGAGACCTTGCCGGAAGGCGAGGTCTATGCATAAAAAGCAGCGGCTGACGTCTTCCGACGTTGGCCGTTTTTTTATGTGTAAGGAACTTCTATGAATACTGTCGGCACGCCGTTGCTATGGGGCGGATTCGCTGTTGTTGTCGCCATTATGCTGGCTATCGACCTGTTGTTGCAGGGGCGTCGTGGGGCACATGCCATGACCATGAAACAGGCTGCGGCCTGGTCGCTGGTCTGGGTGACGCTGTCGTTACTGTTTAACGCCGCTTTCTGGTGGTATCTGGTGCAAACCGAAGGTCGCGCCGTTGCCGATCCACAGGCACTGGCCTTTCTCACAGGTTATCTGATTGAGAAATCGCTGGCGGTCGATAACGTCTTTGTCTGGCTGATGTTGTTCAGCTATTTCTCTGTTCCGGCGGCATTACAACGCCGCGTGCTGGTGTATGGCGTGCTCGGGGCGATTGTTCTGCGTACCATCATGATCTTCACTGGCAGCTGGCTAATTTCGCAGTTCGACTGGATCCTGTATATCTTCGGTGCCTTCCTGCTGTTTACCGGCGTGAAGATGGCGCTCGCCCATGAAGATGAATCAGGCATTGGCGACAAGCCGCTGGTGCGCTGGCTACGCGGTCATTTGCGCATGACCGACACCATCGACAACGAGCATTTCTTTGTGCGTAAGAATGGATTGCTGTACGCCACACCGCTGATGCTGGTACTGATTCTGGTGGAATTGAGCGACGTGATTTTCGCCGTGGATAGCATTCCGGCTATCTTCGCCGTGACCACTGACCCGTTCATTGTGCTGACCTCAAACCTGTTTGCGATCCTCGGCCTGCGTGCGATGTATTTCCTGCTGGCGGGCGTAGCAGAGCGTTTCTCGATGCTCAAATATGGCCTGGCGGTGATTCTGGTGTTTATCGGTATCAAGATGCTGATTGTCGACTTCTACCATATTCCAATCGCCGTCTCGCTGGGCGTGGTGTTTGGCATTCTGGTGATGACGTTTATTATCAACGCCTGGGTGAATTATCGGCATGATAAGCAGCGGGGAGAATGATTCGCTGTATATTAAGCCATTCCTAGAGATAACTCATTCCAGACAAAGGTGAGCTATTAATTATGTAATCGGCTTGTAGCTCTTTACAAAAAGACCGCACGGGTGTTGGTGGCGTCAAAATCGCCGAAGCGTTCCCTGGAGGCCGGGGCGACGCGCATGGATGCGCGGCGAGGGCGCATCTTACAGGGACGTTCCCTTGCGCCCGACCCGGTAGCCGCAAGGGATAAGCTGAGGGAATCGCGCAGCGGCGATTTTTTTCGCCAGGGCCTGGGGGTGCAGGGGGCGGCGGCGATTGGCCGCCCCCTGCGCGCTCCCTGCGCCAGTGACTTTATATGGCATAGCACATTAAAGGAGCGCAACCGTTCTCATATTCCAAATAGTTTTGCCCATATGTTATCTAATCAGCCTTAGTAGCCAGTCCTTCCCTCTGTTTATGTCAAACAAATGTAACAATTAAGTTGCAAAACATGACCTCTCTTTAAAATCCAGCATTTTTCGCTTCCCGAAGCTGTAACTTTCCTTATACTCGACCTTGCAAACACTTTGTTACATCCTGAAAGATGCGTCGACAGAACGCACCAGGGATGTGCGACAACACAATGAAAGGATCGAAAAATGACTACGCAACGTTCACCGGGGCTATTCCGGCGTCTGGCTCATGGCAGCCTGGTAAAACAAATCCTGGTCGGCCTTGTTCTGGGGATTCTTCTGGCATGGATCTCAAAACCCGCGGCGGAAGCTGTTGGTCTGTTAGGTACTTTGTTCGTCGGCGCACTGAAAGCCGTTGCCCCCATCCTGGTGTTGATGCTGGTGATGGCATCTATTGCTAACCACCAGCACGGGCAGAAAACCAATATCCGCCCTATTTTGTTCCTCTATCTACTGGGCACCTTCTCTGCTGCTCTGGCCGCAGTAGTCTTCAGCTTTGCCTTCCCTTCTACCCTGCATTTATCCAGTAGCGCGGGTGATATTTCGCCGCCGTCAGGCATTGTCGAAGTGATGCGCGGGCTGGTAATGAGCATGGTTTCCAACCCCATCGACGCGCTGCTGAAAGGTAACTACATCGGGATTCTGGTGTGGGCAATTGGCCTCGGCTTCGCACTGCGTCACGGTAACGAGACCACCAAAAACCTGGTCAACGATATGTCGAATGCCGTCACCTTTATGGTGAAACTGGTCATTCGCTTCGCACCGATCGGTATTTTTGGGCTGGTTTCTTCTACCCTGGCAACCACCGGTTTCTCCACACTGTGGGGCTACGCGCAACTGCTGGTCGTGCTGGTTGGCTGTATGTTACTGGTGGCGCTGGTGGTTAACCCATTGCTGGTGTGGTGGAAAATTCGTCGTAACCCGTTCCCGCTGGTGCTGCTGTGCCTGCGCGAAAGCGGCGTGTATGCCTTCTTCACCCGCAGCTCTGCAGCTAACATTCCGGTGAATATGGCGCTGTGTGAAAAGCTGAATCTGGATCGCGATACCTATTCCGTTTCTATTCCGCTGGGTGCCACCATCAATATGGCGGGCGCAGCAATCACCATTACCGTGTTGACGCTGGCTGCGGTTAATACGCTGGGTATTCCGGTCGATCTGCCCACAGCGCTGCTGTTGAGCGTAGTGGCTTCTCTGTGTGCCTGTGGCGCATCCGGCGTGGCAGGGGGGTCTCTGCTGCTGATCCCACTGGCCTGTAATATGTTCGGTATTTCGAACGATATCGCCATGCAGGTGGTCGCCGTCGGCTTTATCATCGGCGTATTGCAGGACTCTTGCGAAACCGCGCTGAACTCTTCAACTGACGTGCTGTTCACTGCGGCAGCTTGCCAGGCAGAAGACGGTCGTCTGGCAAATAGCGCCCTGCGTAATTAATTGCTTAACCCCTTTCGTCTATGGCGGGAGGGGTTTTCTCTACTTTAAACGGATCAATTCCCCTTTTCTGCATCCGCCAGAAACGGATGATATTCAGGCCATTCATAAGCAGAAAACTACCCTCAATCATCGTGCCGCCTATCGACCCCGCCCAGAAGTTGTGAATCACCCAGCAACACGTTGAAAACCACATTACGCAGCGCATGGTCAGCCCTTTACAGCGGAACAGCGCCCAGGTACTGACAATCGTGCCGATAACCGGCAATAGTTCGACAGGATGATGGAACTTCGCGAGACCAATTCCGCCAGTCAGCACAATAAAAATCGCCATTACCCATAAGCTGCGCGTGCGTAAGGTAATCAATGTACGAATGGCATTAAGGATGGCACTGGCACCAGCGGGATAGGTGCCCAGAAGAAAAAAATGTACGCCAATAACGGCGCTATAGACCGAAAGCTGCTTTTTGAAGCGACGTTCGTCACGATTGAAAAATGTTGTGATACCAATCAGAAAGGCGATGACACCCACGCCCTGGGCCAGCCAATACGCGGTCATGATAAATCCTTATCAGGTATGGAAAAGCAAACGGCGCTTCACATTATGAAACGCCGTTTTTTATTAACAACTCATTTCGACTTTATAGCGTTACGCCGCTTTTGAAGATCGCCAGTTCGCGGAAGTCGTTACGCTCGTTGCAGGTTTGTTTACCGTTGGCAAACTCAACGATGGTGTCGATAAATTCTTCCAGCAACTGCGGCATCGCTTTGCCGTGGATCAGCTGACCCGCGTCAAAGTCGATCCAGTGTTTTTTCTTCGCCGCCAGTTCACTGTTGGTAGCGATTTTCACCGTCGGTACAAAGCCGCCGTATGGCGTGCCACGACCAGTACTGAACAGCACCATATGGCAGCCCGCACCCGCCAGGGCGCTGGTCGCTACGGCATCGTTACCCGGCGCACTTAACAAGTTCAGCCCTGGCGTTTTCAGACGCTCGCCGTAACGCAGCACGTCAACCACGACGCTGGAACCCGCTTTCTGGGTACAGCCAAGTGATTTGTCTTCCAGCGTGGTGATACCGCCCGCTTTGTTCCCCGGCGATGGGTTTTCATAGATCGGCTGATCATGGGCAATAAAGTACTGTTTGAAGTCGTTGACCATGGTGACCAGTTTTTCAAACGTTGCTTCGTCGCGGCAATGGTCCATCAGCAACTGCTCTGCGCCAAACATCTCCGGCACTTCGGTCAGTACGGTAGTACCGCCGTTAGCAATCACGTAGTCAGAGAAACGCCCCAGCATCGGGTTAGCAGTAATACCAGAAAGACCGTCAGAACCACCGCACTCCAGACCAAACTTCAGTTCGCTGAGTTTGCCTGGCTCGCGTTTATCATTGCGCATCACGTTATACAGCTGATGCAAATGCTCGATTCCGGCTTCGATCTCATCATCCTGCTGTTGGCAGATCATGAAATGAACGCGTTCAGGATCGATATCGCCAAGCGTTTCACGGAATGCGGCAACCTGGTTGTTTTCACAGCCCAGACCAATCACCAGCACTGCGCCCGCGTTCGGGTGGCGCACCATGTTTTGCAGCATGGTGCGGGTATTGATGTGATCGTCGCCCAGCTGTGAGCAGCCGTAGGTGTGGCTGAAGAGGAACACGCCGTCAGTACCTTCGGCGTTGTTGGTCTCTTTCAGGAAACGATTTTGGATCTGCCGCGCGATGCCGTTGACACAGCCCACGGTTGGCAGGATCCACAGCTCATTACGCACTCCGACATCGCCGTTAGCGCGACGATAGATCTGCACTTCACGATCTGCCGCTTGCGCAGGCAGATCCTGAAAATCAGGTTGATAGCGATACTGATCCAGATCGCTCAGATTCGTGCGCGTATTGTGGGCGTGAACGTGTTCCCCCGCCGCAATATCCGCCAATGCATAACCAATCGGCAGGCCATATTTGATGACGTTGGCCCCTTTTGCGATATTCGTTAACGCAAATTTATGTCCACGAGCAACATCCTGGCGCAGCCTAACAGTTTGGTTATCGACACTGACTTCTGTGCCTTCAGCCAAATCCGCTAAAGCGACCGCGACGTTATCCAGCGCATGGATCTTGATGTATTGCATATCAACCCCAGACCTTAGTTCAGTTCAATGGCGAAGTAGTCACGCGCATTGTTAAAGCAAATATTTTTCACCATCTCGCCCAGCAGGTTGATGTCCGCCGGTGCTTCGCCCGCTTCCACCCAGCGACCGATCATCTGGCACAGAATGCGGCGGAAGTATTCGTGACGGGTGTATGACAGGAAGCTACGGCTGTCAGTCAGCATACCGACAAAGCGGCTCAGCAAACCGAGCTGCGCCAGTTGGGTCATCTGACGTTCCATACCGTCTTTCTGATCGTTAAACCACCAGCCGGAACCGAACTGCATTTTGCCCGGCATACCTTCGCCCTGGAAGTTACCGATCATGGTGCCCAGCACTTCGTTATCGCGCGGGTTCAGGCAGTACAGAATGGTTTTCGGCAGCAGGTTTTCTTCGTTCTGCTTGCTCAGCAGCTTAGACAACTCTTCTGCCATCGGACGGTCGTTGATGGAGTCAAAGCCTACATCCGGCCCCAGCAGTTTGAACTGACGCAGGTTGTTATTACGCAGCGCGCCAATGTGGTACTGCTGTACCCAGCCGCGACGTGCATATTCGGCACCAAGGAACACCAGTACCGCAGTTTTGAACTGTGCCACTTCGTGCTCGCTCAGGGTTTCGCCAGCCAGACGGCGCGCCAGAATGCTGTCCAGTTCCGCTTCGTTCGCTTCAGCAAACATCACCACGTCCAGCGCATGGTCAGACACTTTACAGCCGTGAGCGGCGAAGTGATCCAGACGTTTGGTCAAGGCAGTTTGCAGGTCAGCAAAGCGGCGAATGTCGGTATCGGAAACTTCGCCCAGCTTCGCCATGTAGTCGTTAAAGGTCGCCTGTTCGATGTTGAAGGCTTTGTCCGGACGCCAGCTCGGCAGCACTTTGATGGTGAAAGAGCCGTCTTTGGCGATCTCTGCGTGATGCTCCAGAGAATCGATCGGGTCATCGGTGGTGCCGACCATTTTCACGTTCATCTGCTGCATGATGCCGCGCGCGGAGAAGTTATCCTGCGCCAGCAGTTCGTTACATTCGTTCCAGATTTCATCGGCAGTTGACGGAGAAAGCAATTTGCCAGTGATACCAAACGGACGACGCAGTTCGAGGTGCGTCCAGTGGTATAACGGGTTGCCGATAGTGTGCGGAACAGTCGCCGCCCAGGCGTCAAATTTTTCACGGTCAGACGCATCACCGGTACACAGACGCTCGGCCACACCGTTGGTACGCATAGCGCGCCATTTGTAGTGATCGCCTTTCAGCCAGATGTCATATAGGTTTTTAAAACGATAGTCTTCCGCAATCTGCTGCGGCGGCAAATGGCAATGGTAATCGAAAATCGGCTGGTCTTTTGCGTAGTCGTGATACAGACGGCGGGCAAATTCGGTATCTAACAGGAAATCTTCAGTCATAAACGGAGTCATTTTCGTCTTCCTCTCAACGAGTGAGCTAGCTTGCTTATGGTGCGATGCTGACAAAGTTATCACACCAATTTCCAGAGTCCGAAGATATTTTCGTGAGTTAGATCAATAAACGTAGTTAAAAAAATTACTCTCAAAGTGGTAAATCTCGCTGCAGGCCGCGCCAGTACTGGCCTTGCTGTCGTCAGGTAATGTCCCTACAAATATTCCCACATTTGTGATGGCTCTCACCTTTTAAAGTTGTATGACAAGTTATCTTTCTGCCGTCGCAAATCATAAGTCGACGGAATGCAAATTGCCGATTCATTCATTTGTTAGATGAATCGGGTTAACCGGTACGGAAGCCGAATTAGCACGAAACTTTCATGGCAACGTTCGGGGCGTGCCGGTTTTTTTTCGGTTACCCGGTCGTAACTAACATCTTCAGCCTCTGGCGGGATGATGGCCGCGCTTCCTGCGGATATAACAAAACGATGAGGTTTTACATGCGTAAAATTAAAGGGTTACGTTGGTATATGATCGCACTGGTGACGCTCGGCACCGTGCTTGGTTACCTGACGCGTAACACTGTGGCGGCAGCTGCGCCAACTCTGATGGAAGAGTTAAACATCTCCACCCAACAGTATTCCTATATCATCGCAGCCTATTCTGCTGCTTATACGGTCATGCAACCGGTAGCAGGTTATGTACTGGATGTGCTGGGTACGAAAATCGGTTATGCAATGTTTGCTGTGCTGTGGGCCGTGTTCTGTGGTGCAACCGCGCTGGCAGGTAGCTGGGGTGGCCTGGCTGTTGCTCGTGGTGCGGTCGGTGCCGCGGAAGCAGCGATGATCCCGGCGGGTCTGAAAGCCAGCTCCGAATGGTTCCCGGCGAAAGAGCGTTCCATCGCAGTAGGCTACTTTAACGTAGGTTCTTCGATTGGTGCGATGATTGCGCCGCCGCTGGTGGTATGGGCAATCGTAATGCACAGCTGGCAGATGGCATTTATCATCTCCGGTGCATTGAGCTTTATCTGGGCGATGGCATGGCTGATTTTCTATAAACATCCGCGCGACCAGAAGCATCTGACCGATGAAGAACGCGACTATATTATTAATGGTCAGGAAGCCCAGCACCAGGTGAGCACGGCGAAGAAAATGTCCGTTGGTCAGATCCTGCGTAACCGTCAGTTCTGGGGTATCGCGCTGCCGCGTTTCCTGGCAGAACCGGCCTGGGGTACTTTTAACGCGTGGATCCCGCTGTTCATGTTTAAAGTTTACGGCTTTAACCTGAAAGAGATCGCGATGTTCGCCTGGATGCCGATGCTGTTTGCTGACCTCGGTTGTATCCTCGGTGGTTACCTGCCGCCGCTGTTCCAGCGTTGGTTTGGTGTGAACCTGATCGTTTCCCGTAAGATGGTCGTAACGCTGGGTGCTGTGCTGATGATTGGCCCGGGTATGATCGGTCTGTTCACCAACCCGTATGTCGCAATTATGCTGCTGTGTATCGGTGGTTTTGCCCACCAGGCACTGTCTGGCGCGCTGATTACGCTCTCTTCTGACGTGTTTGGTCGTAACGAAGTGGCAACGGCAAACGGTTTAACCGGGATGTCCGCATGGCTGGCAAGTACGCTGTTTGCGCTGGTTGTCGGTGCACTGGCTGACACCATCGGCTTCAGCCCGCTGTTCGCAGTTCTGGCAGTGTTCGACCTGTTAGGTGCGCTGGTTATCTGGACCGTGTTGCAGAACAAACCGGCGATTGAGGTGGCGCAGGAAACACATAACGATCCCGCACCGCAACATTAACGTTTCGTGTAAGTTTTAGTTTCCCTTCAAAGCCGCCTTCTCAGGCGGCTTTTTCATCACTGCGAGTAGAGCTAAACTCGCAAAAGTGGTATAACAAATATAGTCTGCCGTATCATGCCTGGAGCGCATATGGAAATCACTGAACCACGCCGTTTGTATCAACAACTTGCCGCTGACCTGAAAGAGCGCATCGAACAGGGCGTCTATCTGGTGGGTGATAAACTGCCTGCAGAACGCTTTATTGCCGATGAAAAGAACGTCAGCCGTACGGTAGTTCGTGAAGCCATCATCATGCTGGAAGTTGAAGGCTATGTCGAAGTGCGTAAAGGTTCAGGTATTCATGTAGTTTCCAACCAGCCGCGCCATCAGCAGGCGGCTGACACTAATATGGAATTCGCTAATTACGGTCCGTTTGAGTTACTTCAGGCTCGCCAGCTCATCGAAAGTAATATTGCCGAGTTCGCAGCAACTCAGGTAACGAAACAGGACATCATGAAACTGATGGCC
Source organism: Escherichia sp. XD33 (assembly GCF_019375075.1). Classification (NCBI taxonomy): domain Bacteria; kingdom Pseudomonadati; phylum Pseudomonadota; class Gammaproteobacteria; order Enterobacterales; family Enterobacteriaceae; genus Escherichia; species Escherichia sp. XD33. The sequence goes on along the minus strand of NZ_JAENDM010000025.1, from coordinate 22,512 downwards.
ATTCAGGAACAGGCGCGCGGCGAACAATGCTTCCGTGATTCCGAGTGGGATTTGCAGTTCCACATTCAGGTCGCTCTGGCGACGCAGAACTCCGCCCTGGCGGCTATCGTGGAAAAAATGTGGACCCAGCGTAGTCATAACCCGTACTGGAAAAAACTGCACGAACACATTGATTCCCGTACCGTCGATAACTGGTGTGATGACCACGATCAAATCCTCAAGGCGCTGATTCGCAAAGATCCTCATGCTGCTAAGCTGGCAATGTGGCAGCATCTGGAAAACACCAAGATCATGTTATTTAACGAAACCAGCGACGACTTCGAGTTCAATGCCGACCGCTATCTATTCGCCGAAAACCCGGTGGTGCATCTCGATACAGCCACCAGCGGCAGTAAATGAAATTCCTGTCCGACAGGCGCTGCAATGCGCCTGTTTGTCTCGTCGGTAAGCGAAAAGTATAAAGTGTCAGCCTGTGTAAATCCTCTCGCCACCCTCCCCTGCATTCAGCAAAATCAGACTCCACGGACATGTAATTTTGATAACGAACAACGTTGACCTTTGTTACAATTAGATTCAATTTGAATTTATGTTTTTGAATGCTTTCTTATCTCACGATTTAACAGGGAATAGTTCAGGCTGTGTTGATGTATCAAACCCGCAGAACATACCAAAACAGCAATAACATTGCGGTAGTGCATCTTTTAAAACCAGCGTGGCGTTAACCGATTCACCAGGAATAATGAATGGAACTTTTGACCCAATTGCTGCAAGCCCTGTGGGCGCAGGATTTTGAAACCCTGGCCAATCCATCGATGATTGGCATGTTGTATTTTGTCTTGTTTGTAATTTTGTTCCTTGAAAACGGCTTGCTTCCGGCGGCCTTTTTACCGGGCGACAGTTTACTGGTATTGGTCGGCGTGTTGATTGCGAAAGGCGCGATGGGCTATCCGCAAACGATTCTGCTGCTGACCGTTGCCGCCAGCCTCGGCTGCTGGGTCAGCTATATTCAGGGGCGATGGCTGGGCAATACCCGCACCGTACAAAACTGGCTATCTCATTTACCCGCGCATTATCATCAACGCGCACACCATCTTTTTCATAAACACGGTTTATCGGCGCTGTTAATTGGTCGCTTTATTGCGTTTGTCAGAACACTGCTGCCGACGATTGCCGGGTTATCAGGGCTGAATAACGCGCGCTTTCAGTTTTTCAACTGGATGAGCGGTCTGCTGTGGGTATTGATCCTGACAACTCTGGGTTACATGCTCGGCAAAACGCCGGTATTTTTAAAGTACGAGGACCAGCTGATGTCATGCCTGATGCTGCTCCCGGTGGTGCTGCTGGTGTTTGGCCTGGCAGGTTCTCTGGTCGTGTTATGGAAAAAGAAATATGGAAATCGGGGGTAAGGGATGCAAATACCTCGCATGTCGCTTCGCCAGCTAGCCTGGTCCGGCGCTGTTTTACTTCTGGTCGGCACGCTGTTGCTGGCCTGGTCCGCGGTTCGCCAGCAAGAGTCTACGCTGGCGATTCGTGCCGTTCATCAAGGCACAACGATGCCAGACGGTTTTTCAATCTGGCATCACCTTGACGCTCATGGCATTCCTTTCAAAAGTATCACCCCCAAAAACGACACTCTGTTAATTACCTTTGACTCCAGCGACCAGAGCGCCGCTGCAAAAGCGGTCCTCGACAGAACATTGCCCCAAGGCTACATCATTGCGCAGCAGGACAATAACAGTCAGGCTATGCAGTGGCTGACCCGGCTACGGGATAACTCTCATCGCTTCGGATAACTTCCTGTTATCCGAAACAGATCACTCACTTTGGTGATTTCACCGTAACTGTCTATGATTAATGAGGCGGTGGTTAACACTACCGCTTCGTTGTCTGGACAATCGTTCCTTTGTAATAGGTCCGAATCACAATGGAAGGTTCAAGAATGAAATACCGCATCGCTTTAGCTGTTTCTCTTTTTGCTCTTAGTGCTGGTAGTTATGCCACTACCCTGTGTCAGGAAAAGGAGCAAAATATCCTTAAGGAGATCAGCTATGCCGAAAAACACCAAAACCAGAATCGTATTGACGGTCTGAATAAAGCCCTGAGTGAAGTCCGGGCCAACTGTTCAGATAGCCAGCTGCGTGCCGATCATCAGAAGAAAATCGCAAAGCAGAAAGATGAGGTGGCGGAACGCCAGCAAGATTTAGCCGAGGCGAAGCAAAAAGGCGATGCCGATAAGATTGCCAAACGCGAACGGAAACTGGCAGAAGCGCAGGAAGAGCTGAAAAAGCTGGAAGCGCGCGACTACTAACTCACAATAGTCACTACTTACTCACCTGGAGAAAACTATGTCGAAAGAACACACTACGGAACATCTGCGTGCTGAGTTGAAATCCCTTTCCGATACGCTGGAAGAGGTGCTTAGCTCATCTGGCGAGAAGTCGAAAGAAGAGTTGAGTAAGATTCGTAGCAAAGCGGAGCAGGCACTGAAACAGAGCCGTTATCGCCTGGGTGAAACCGGTGATGCCATCGCCAAACAAACCCGTGTCGCGGCGGCGCGTGCCGATGAGTATGTGCGTGAAAATCCATGGACGGGCGTGGGCATTGGCGCTGCAATCGGTGTAGTGCTCGGCGTTCTGCTGTCGCGTCGTTAATTATGGCGGACACTCATCACGCGCAAGGGCCCGGTAAAAGCGTTCTGGGCATCGGGCAGCGAATTGTTTCCATCATGGTTGAAATGGTGGAAACACGTCTGCGGCTGGCGGTGGTTGAGCTGGAAGAGGAAAAAGCTAATCTCTTTCAACTTTTACTGATGCTGGGCCTGACGATGCTTTTCGCTGCATTTGGTCTTATGAGCCTGATGGTGCTAATTATTTGGGCGGTTGATCCACAATATCGCCTGAATGCGATGATTGCCACCACCGTGGTGTTGCTGCTACTGGCACTGATTGGCGGTATCTGGACGTTACGTAAATCGCGTAAATCCACCTTGCTGCGCCATACACGCCATGAGCTGGCAAACGATCGGCAGCTGCTCGAGGAGGAGTCCCGTGAGCAGTAAAGTCGAACGTGAACGACGTAAGGCGCAACTGCTTAGCCAGATCCAGCAACAACGGCTGGATCTTTCTGCCAGTCGTCGTGAATGGCTGGAGGCAACAGGCGCTTACGATCGTCGCTGGAATATGCTGCTAAGTCTGCGCTCCTGGGCGCTGGTTGGCAGTAGCGTGATGGCGATCTGGACGATTCGCCATCCTAATATGCTGGTCCGCTGGGCCAGACGCGGTTTTGGCGTATGGAGCGCCTGGCGTCTGGTTAAAACGACCCTCAAGCAGCAACAGCTTCGCGGTTAACTTCCCTCTGGCCGGAGCCATTCCGGCCTTATCCCTCAAATTTTTTGAAGATTTTTGACAGTTTTCCTTGCTAACAATCATCATTCACCACGTTTATGATTCTCTCCATCGACAGCAACGACGCTAATACCGCGCCATTGCACAAAAAAACAATCAGCAGCCTGAGTGGCGCAGTGGAGAGTATGATGAAAAAATTAGAAGATGTTGGTGTACTGGTAGCGCGCATTTTAATGCCGATTCTGTTTATTACCGCTGGCTGGGGAAAAATTACTGGCTACGCGGGTACCCAACAATATATGGAAGCAATGGGCGTCCCGGGTTTTATGCTGCCGCTGGTGATTCTGCTTGAGTTTGGTGGTGGTCTGGCAATCCTGTTCGGTTTCCTGACTCGCACCACAGCCCTGTTTACTGCGGGCTTTACGCTGCTGACGGCATTTTTATTTCACAGCAACTTTGCTGAAGGCGTCAACTCGCTGATGTTCATGAAAAACCTGACAATTTCTGGCGGATTCCTGCTGCTGGCAATTACCGGTCCGGGCGCGTATAGCATCGACCGCCTGCTGAATAAAAAGTGGTAAGCACGCGCTATACTTAACGATAAAAAACGAGGAGGAAGCTCCTCGTTTTTGCTATTGGAGGAGAGAAAAATGGGTCAACTGATTGACGGCGTCTGGCATGACACCTGGTACGATACCAAATCTACCGGCGGTAAATTTCAACGTTCAGCTTCCGCATTTCGTAACTGGCTCACTGCCGATGGCGCTCCTGGCCCCACTGGCACAGGCGGTTTTATCGCAGAGAAAGATCGTTATCATCTCTATGTTTCACTCGCCTGCCCGTGGGCGCACCGCACGCTGATCATGCGCAAACTCAAAGGACTGGAACCGTTTATTTCCGTTTCCGTAGTGAACCCGCTGATGCTGGAAAACGGTTGGACCTTTGATGACAGTTTTCCGGGAGCAACCGGAGACACGCTCTATCAAAATGAATTTCTGTATCAGCTTTATCTCCACGCCGATCCACACTACAGCGGACGAGTTACTGTTCCCGTGCTGTGGGACAAAAAGAACCACACCATCGTCAGCAACGAATCAGCAGAAATCATCCGCATGTTCAATACCGCGTTTGATGCGCTGGGCGCGAAAGCGGGTGATTACTACCCTCCAGCCCTGCAAACAAAAATTGACGAACTTAACGGCTGGATTTATGACACCGTTAACAACGGCGTGTATAAAGCTGGTTTTGCCACCAGCCAGGAAGCTTACGACGAGGCGGTGGCGAAAGTGTTTGAATCGCTGGCACGACTGGAGCAGATTTTAGGCCAGCATCGTTACCTGACCGGCAACCAGCTAACCGAAGCCGATATTCGCCTGTGGACTACGCTGGTGCGTTTTGATCCGGTGTATGTGACCCACTTCAAGTGTGATAAGCACCGCATCAGCGATTACCTGAATCTGTACGGTTTTCTGCGCGATATCTACCAGATGCCGGGGATCGCCGAAACAGTCAATTTCGATCATATCCGTAATCATTACTTCCGCAGCCATAAGACCATCAACCCTACGGGGATTATTTCAATTGGTCCGTGGCAGGATCTCGATGAACCGCATGGACGAGATGTTCGCTTCGGTTAAAAAAAGGCACCTTACGAGGTGCCTCTGATAATTAGCTAAGTGCATGTTGTTCATGTCGGATGTGGCATGAACGCCTTATCTGACATACAAAACATTGTACATTCAATAGATTGCATAACCCGCGCAGACCAGATAAGCGTAGCGCATCTGGCGATTTTGCGCTTGTCATCAGTCTTAGCGCGCCTTCACGGCACTTTATTAATTCCTTGAACGAATATTTACTGCCATTTCATTCACGTCTATTCTTAATTTGCTGCTTTAAAAACAAGTGATTGAGCAAAATTGAGGCAAAAATGGACTGGTATCTGAAAGTACTAAAAAATTATGTCGGTTTCCGGGGTCGTGCGCGGCGCAAAGAGTACTGGATGTTTATTCTGGTCAACATCATCTTTACGTTCGTGCTGGGGCTGCTGGATAAAATGTTAGGCTGGCAACGCGCTGGTGGCGAAGGCATCCTGACGACAATCTACGGTATTCTGGTGTTTTTACCGTGGTGGGCGGTTCAGTTCCGCCGCCTGCACGACACCGACCGCTCGGCGTGGTGGGCACTGCTATTCTTAATCCCGTTTATCGGCTGGCTTATTATCATCGTCTTTAACTGCCAGGCGGGTACGCCAGGCGAAAACCGCTTTGGACCAGATCCAAAACTGGAACCTTAAAACAAATCTGCTCGCCGGATGTCTGACTCATCCGGCTTTTATCATTATGTTGATGAATGAATAATTTACTAATGTTTATTTAAAATATTTCAATGTCGTTATATAAATTACCTATAAAAAATAACCATGTATTTATCTTAAATATCAAAACCTTTATAACATCCGAAAAAGAAAGATACGAATAGCATTTACACAATACCCGGAATAGACTTTCGTCACTTTTAATTAAAGGGATGTTTTTATGCAGTGGTATTTGTCCGTATTAAAAAATTATGTTGGTTTCTCTGGTCGCGCACGTCGTAAAGAGTACTGGATGTTTACTCTGATTAACGCCATCGTCGGCGCTATTATCAATGTCATTCAATTGATTTTAGGTCTGGAGCTTCCATATCTGTCTATGCTTTATTTGCTGGCAACCTTCCTTCCCGTCCTTGCGCTTGCTATCCGTCGCTTACACGATACCGACCGTTCAGGTGCCTGGGCCTTGCTCTTTTTTGTTCCGTTTATTGGCTGGCTCGTGCTTCTGGTTTTTTTCTGCACAGAAGGTACTTCTGGCAGCAATCGTTACGGAAACGATCCGAAGTTTGGTTCAAATTAATCTTAGAATTGGGGCGATATTTCGCCCCTTTTTATTAACAATAATAAATATTATTTTCCGTTAAAAAGTTTGGGAATTTCCCGCAGACACCAGGATTTCGCTTCCCCCATACTGTCACGACGCCAGGCCATAATAATATCGATCTCGCTGGTCGATTCCGGGCTGACGACACGCAACCGCCCTTCCGCAATATCTTTTTCGACCATAGGATACGGCATCGTCGCCACGCCAAGCCCCGCCAGTAATGCCTGACGTTTATCTTCAATCGTGCTCACCGTTAAGCGCGGCTGTTTGTCCAGCAGCTGTACGGTCAACACCGGGCGCTCACGAGCGGTATCCGCCACCGCAATTCCACGATATTTCACACGCGTCACTTCAGATAACGGTTCCGGCTCCTGATGAATCGGGTGATCAGGCGCGGCAACGTAGACGTTCATTAACGTATAGAGCTTGCGCGAGTTGATCTCCGACGAGGAACGAAAATGCATATCCGGCGCGATAACAATATCCGCCCGCCCCTGCTCCAGCCGTTCCCACGCCCCCGCCAGCACTTCTGTGATGATTGCCAGTTGGGTATTGGCTTTTGCCGCCAGTTTGTCGATTAACGGGAAAAAGGCAGGTGTCGGTACCAGCGCTTCGGTCACAATGGTGAGATGCGTTTCCCAACCGCGCGCGAGAGCTTCCGCATCAGTAGTCAGTTTATCTGCGGCTTCCAGCAAAACGCGCCCTCGCTCCAACAACATCCTCCCGACATTGGTGAATTTGGTACGATGGCCCGAGCGGTCAAACAGCACCACATCCAGCTCTTCTTCCAGTTTTTGCATGGTGTAGCTAAGTGCGGAAGGCACGCGTCCCAGCTCATCCGCCGCCGCCGCAAAACTGCCCCGGCGATCGATCGCATCCATAACCCGTAGTGCTTCCAGCGTTAATGCCCTTTCTTTGGCCATTTCGTTCTCATTCAGGAAATTTGAACATACCGGGCAGAATATCTGGCTAACAATGTAGCGTCCAGCCCCTTACCATAAAAGGAAGTAAAGAGAGGTCAAGAATTATGATTACTACCCGAACTGCCAGGCAGTGTGGACAAGCAGACTACGGATGGTTGCAGGCCCGGTATACTTTTTCCTTTGGACACTACTTCGACCCGAAATTGTTAGGCTATGCCTCCCTGCGTGTGCTTAACCAGGAAGTGCTGGCCCCAGGTGCCGCCTTTCAGCCGCGAACCTATCCCAAAGTCGATATTTTAAATGTGATTCTGGATGGAGAAGCAGAGTATCGCGATAGCGAAGGCAATCATGTTCAGGCCAGCGCCGGAGAGGCGTTGCTGCTCTCTACCCAGCCGGGTGTCAGCTATAGCGAACACAATCTCAGCAAAGACAAACCGTTAACGCGAATGCAGCTTTGGCTGGACGCCTGCCCGCAGCAAGAGAATCCGCTGATTCAAAAGCTGGCGCTTAATATGGGCAAGCAGCAATTAATCGCCTCGCCAGAGGGTGCGATGGGAAGCCTGCAATTACGCCAGCAAGTGTGGCTGCACCATATCGTGCTCGACAAAGGCGAAAGTGCGAATTTCCAGTTGCATGGGCCACGCGCGTATTTGCAATCGATTCACGGGAAATTTCATGCGCTTACGCATCATGAAGAGAAAGCGGCGCTGACCTGCGGTGATGGGGCGTTTATTCGTGACGAGGCTAACATTACGCTGGTTGCCGATTCCCCACTGCGCGCTTTGCTGATAGATTTGCCTGTCTAGTTGTTTTTACAGGGAGATGATGATGAGTAAAAAATTGGCCAAAAAGCGCCAGCCGGTGAAGCCCGTGGTGGCGAAAGAACCTGCTCGCACCGCCAAAAATTTTGGCTATGAAGAGATGTTGAGCGAGCTGGAAGCTATCGTCGCGGATGCTGAAACGCGTTTAGCCGAGGATGAAGCTACCGCGTAAAGACAGGTTGCCGGATGCGGCGAAAACGCCTTATCCGGCCTACAAAATCCAACAACATTAACGAATTAAACAACCCGTAGGCCGGACAAGATGCGCCAGCATCGCATCCGGCACGATCCCCAAAACCTGGCGTTTATCTGGCCTTGCTCGCCATAATCTCGATAATCTGCCGATCCGTTTGCTGCATCGAATGGCTTGCTAACGCACACAGGTTGGCAATCGACTGCTCAACATCATGCGCCACAATCCCTTCATTGCCGGTCACGGCGGTATCATCCAGCGCCATTAACACCGCTTTCCACGCAGCCGAAGCACTGGTCGAAACCTTCATCGCGCAGCTGTTCGACGCACCATCGCAAATCATGCCGCTGACATCGCCGATCATACTGCTGATCGCCATCGAGATGGTTTCATAACGCCCATCCACCAGCCATGCCATCCCGGCGGCGGCCCCCATTGCTGCGGTCGTTGCGGCACACAGCGCAGACAAACGCGGTAACTGGTTATGGATGTAAATTGCGCTCAAATGCGAAAGCATCAGCGCACGCGCCAGCCGTTCATCATCCGCTCCGAAGTGTTCTGCTACCACCACCACAGGCATTGTTGCGGTAATCCCCTGGTTACCCGAGCCGGAGTTACTCATAGCCGGAAGCGTAGCGCCGCCCATACGCGCATCGGATGCCGCGCTGGTACGAATCACAATGGATGAAGAGAGATCTTTCGCCAGCAAACCGCGCTCGCACTGTTTTTCCAGCGTCGCGCCAATATGCAGCCCCCACTTACCGCTCAAACCTTCCTGCGATAACGCACAATTTAGCTTCGCGGAATCGAGAATAAAGCGGATCGCCGCAAACGGGACTTCATTGACGAACTTCAGGATCTCAGCCAGCGTCGTTCTGGAAAGCACCGTCAGCGGAGACTCTTGCTCGCCCTCTGCCACACACGCCTGCTGGGTAAACACCACACCATCGTGCGTCTCGATATGCACAATGTTGGTATGCCCGCCGACGATGGTGACACACGCCCACTTCTCACCGTTCCAGACTTTGGCGCGTGAGAAGAGGATTTCATCGCAAGGTTCCTGGATCTTAACGGAGACTTTCCCCGCCGCCAGCAGTGCTTTGGCATCGGCAATTGCCTGCGCTGTTGCGTCTTTCAGCACTTCCAGCCCGGCGTTGGCATTTCCACCTAACGCCCCCAGCGCCGCCGCAATCGGCAGCCCCACCATTCCCGTGCCGGGAACGGTGACGCCCAGACCGTTCTTCATCAGATTTGGCGAAACCCAGGCTTCTACACGTTCAACCGGACCTTCCAGTTCTGCCGCAGCAACCGCCGCCGCCAGCGCCAGTGAAATCGGTTCAGTACATCCCAGCGCCGGTTTTACTTCCTCCTGAACGGCGAGGATGTAACGCTGCCATAACGGATTTAAAGTCGAATCAAACATATTAAAAACCTTAAAATTTCAGGTAAATCAAGAAAATGCCAGGAACGGAGAAACACACAGCAACAAACCAGTGACGATAATCAGGTACAGAGACATCCCTTTGTATTTGTGCAATGCTGGTACTTTGTAAACCAGCCACGCCGGGATCAGGCACCCTACCATGCCGAAAATCGGGCTACAGATAGAGGTGAAGCTCAACACCGGTGCGTTCAGTACGATGGCGCTCCAGGCCAGCAAAATGGCGAAAATCATGATGCCGCGCTGAACGAGATTTTCGTTAATCTTCTCGGCAGGCATCTTGCGACGCAGGATGTTCATTACGATCCCTTGCGTTGCTTCGCGAAAGCCTAAATAGACGCCAAAGAATGCAGTCATGACAGCAAAGATATTGAGAATGACGCTGACCACTTTCACCCACGCTGCGCCGTCACCGCTAATAAACTGTGCGGCAATCGCCAGCGCGGAAATATTCTGCTCATAGGCTTTTACCGCTTCGTCATGTCCCATCGCCAGCGTGAACGACACGGCGTAGAAAAAGACGGTGACAAACAAAATGCCAAACGCGATATTCATTGCCCGCAATGCTTTATGCCGCGCCACTTCAATTGATTTTTCCCGCGAGCGATAAGAGATCACCATCGGACTTAACGTCTGGATAAACAGAATCGACGTCAGGGTAAACGGCAGCGTAATAATGGCGTTTTTCACCAGCAGCCCCAGCGGCGGTAGCGAACCGACGTTATACAGATGCCACATTCCCACCATCGACACGCCCAGCGCCGCGACCACCAGCAGCTTGGTCAGCACCATGCCGGTCGAAATTTTGAATAACAATTTCTCGCCGCGTGAGGAGATCGCCACCAGAATGCAAATCAGTACCAGACCATAAAAGGGACTGTCTGACAGCAACCCTTCCGTCACGCCGAAGGTATGCAGGTAGGAAGCACTATCGTTGGTGATGGCGGTGGAATAGACGAACATCCAAATCACCAGCATTACGAAATAGAGCGCACCTAACAGGATGCCCCAGTTTTTACCTAAATAACCGCTAATGACGCTCGGGTAATCTCTACATTCTGGTGATTCTGCCAGCGTATTAATAAACAATCGCTGAAACAGATACATTGCCGGGTAACCAATCACCGATGAGAGCAAAAATACCCACAATCCCATCAAACCGACCTGCACCGGGAGAAAAACAATCCCCGCGCCAATCGCCATCCCGATACTCATAATCACCCAGCCGGTGTCAGTACTGTCGAATTTGATCGCTTCTCGCCACTCGCTCTCACTCATTCCAGCACGACCCGCCGGGGTCGAAGCGTCTGCAATGACGCCTTTATTCGATGCAATTTCCATAATTTCTCGCTCAATATTTTGTAGGGCTTATTATTTTTTTCCGAGCCGCATCAAGGCGATATGCGGTCTACGTTTTTGCAGGCGAGTTATTAGAATAAAGAAATGATACGCGCGAGGTCAGAGAAAATCTTCACAATCAAGACTTTGAAATAACGGAGATGGATAAGAATTTTCTACTAAATTAATCGCAGGAGAATATTCATTCTCTATTTGCGGCAGATCACAAAAAAAAGGTGCACATTTGTGCACCCAAGGATGAAAGCTGACAGCAATGTCAGCCGCAGACCACTTTAATGGCCAGTCCTCCGCGTGATGTTTCGCGGTATTTATCGTTCATATCTTTGCCGGTTTCATACATCGTCTCGATCACTTTATCGAGTGAAACACGCGGTGCCGAGGTGCGGCGCATCGCCATCCGCGCGGCGTTTACTGCTTTCACGGCATTAATGGCATTACGTTCAATGCACGGGATTTGTACCTGTCCGGCAACCGGATCGCAGGTCAGCCCAAGGTTATGCTCCATCGCGATTTCCGCCGCATTGCATACCTGCGCCGGACTGCCGCCCAGTAGTTCAGTTAACCCTGCCGCCGCCATTGAACAGGCCACGCCAATCTCCCCCTGACAGCCGACTTCCGCGCCAGAGATGGAGGCGTTCATTTTATACAGCGCGCCAATAGCCCCCGCGGCCAGAAAATAGCGGGCAATTGACCGCTCGTTTACCGGACGACGGAACTTATCGTAATAAGCCAGTACTGCCGGAATAATGCCGCACGCACCGTTAGTCGGTGCCGTTACCACGCGCCCGCCAGCTGCGTTTTCTTCACTAACCGCCAGCGCGTACATGTTGATCCAGTCGATGACATTCATCGGATCGTTAGAGATGTTATCGCTGGAAACCAGCTGACGACGCAGCGCTACGGCACGGCGCGGCACATTGAGCGGACCAGGCAGCACGCCTTCAGTGTTCATCCCACGTTCAATACCGTCATGCATCACTTGCCAGATACGGGCAAAACCGGCGTCAATTTCCGCTTTGCTGCGCAGCGCTAGCTCGTTGTGCATCATCAGACCAGATATAGACAGGCCGTTGTAATCACACATTTTCAGCAGTTCACCTGCTGAGTGGAAATCGTAAGGTACGGACGTTTCGACATCGTGCGACAGGCCGAAGTGTTCTTCTTCGACAATAAACCCGCCGCCGACAGAGTAATAGGTTTTACTTAATAGCTCTTCCTGTCCCTTCCAGGCAGTGATCCGCATTCCGTTCTCATGGCGAGGCAACATTTCGGGATGGAAGATAATGTTCTTTGCTACAGGAAAATCAACAATATGCGCACCAGATGCCACTGGCAGCCGCCCGCTGCGCGTTACTAACTCTATAAATGCAGGGATCTCATCAATGACAACATCCTGCGGACTGTTTCCTGCCAGTCCCATGATGATGGCGACATCCGTGGCATGGCCTTTGCCCGTCAGTGACAACGACCCGTACAGATCGACCACAATATGGCTCGTCGCGGTTAATAAGCCGCTACTTTCCAGCCGATCAATAAAACTTTTTCCGGCATTCATTGGCCCCACGGTATGCGAACTGGAGGGACCAATCCCAATTTTGAAAATATCGAATGCACTAATCATATCCACACCCTCGGATTGCCGTTCAGTGAAGTGGAGCGGAACGACCTTACGACCGTCCCGCTCACGAGGCTTTACGCACTACGTACTGCGATGGCTTCAATTTCCAGCTTCACATCTTTCGGCAAACGCGCGACCTGCACACAGCTCCGGGTCGGATAGGTCGCCTGATGCTCATCGAAGAACTGCTTATAGACTTCGTTGATGGTGGCAAAATCATTCAGATCGGTGATAAACACGGTCATCTTGATGATATCGCCCACGCTCAGCCCGGCAGCAACCACGATCGCTTTGACGTTTTCGAGGCTTAAACGCGCCTGATCTTGCACATCAGCCGGGATCTCACCGGTCTGTGGGCAAACCGGTATTTGCCCGGAGGTGAAGACCATGCTGCCTAAATCAACGCCCTGAACATAAGGGCCGATTGCGCCTGGGGCACGTTGCGTTTCGATAATCTTTTTCATACATCCTCCGGCGTCAGAGCGCCTGGGTAAAGGTACGTGAAATAACATCCTGTTGCTGTTCACGGGTCAGTGCGTTGAAGCGCACGGCGTAGCCAGAGACACGGATTGTCAGGTTAGGATATTTTTCCGGGTGCTCGATGGCATCCAGCAGCATTTCCCGATTCATTACGTTGACGTTGAGGTGTTGACCGCCTTCGACATCCGCTTCGTGGTGGAAATACCCATCCAGCAGGCCGACAAGGTTGGTTTTACGTACTGGATCTTCTTTGCCCAGCGCCGCAGGAACGATTGAGAAGGTGTACGAGATCCCATCTTTGGCGTAGGTGAACGGCAGTTTCGCCACCGACGTCAATGAGGCCACGGCACCTTTGCGGTCACGACCATGCATCGGGTTAGCGCCCGGCGCGAACGGTGTTCCGGCGCGACGACCGTCCGGCGTATTACCGGTTTTCTGGCCGTACACCACGTTAGAAGTGATAGTCAGAATCGACTGGGTAGGGACGGCGTTGCGATAGGTTGGCAGCGCTTTAATTTTCTTCATAAAGCGTTCAACCAGGTCGCAGGCAATGCTGTCTACGCGCTCGTCGTTGTTGCCGTACTGCGGATATTCACCGTCGATTTCAAAGTCCACCGCCAGGCCGTTTTCGTCACGGATTGGTTTCACGCGGGCATATTTGATGGCAGACAGGGAGTCCGTCGCCACCGACAGGCCCGCGATGCCGCATGCCATAGTGCGATAGACATCACGATCGTGCAGCGCCATCAGCGAAGCTTCGTAGCTGTACTTGTCGTGCATGTAGTGAATGATATTCAGCGCGCTGATGTACTGCACCGCCAGCCAGTCCATGAAGTGATCGAGGCTGTCCATCACTTTGTCGTAATCCAGCACGTCGTCCATCAGCGGTGCTGTTTTCGGCCCGACCTGAATCTTCAGCTTCTCGTCCACCCCGCCGTTAATTGCGTAGAGCAGCGTTTTCGCCAGGTTAGCGCGTGCACCAAAGAACTGCATTTGCTTACCAATCACCATTGGGCTGACGCAGCAGGCAATCGCGTAATCGTCGCTGTTGAAGTCAGTACGCATCAGATCGTCATTTTCATACTGCAAGGAAGAGGTGACGATCGACACCTGCGCGGCATATTTTTTGAAGGCAATCGGTAATTCTTCCGACCAAAGAATGGTCAGGTTAGGTTCCGGTGCCGGCCCCATAGTGTGCAGGGTGTGCAAATAGCGGAAGGAGTTTTTGGTCACCAGCGTACGACCGTCCAGCCCCATCCCGCCGATCACTTCCGTCGCCCAGATTGGGTCGCCGGAGAACAGCGAATCAAATTCCGGTGTACGCAGGAAGCGTACCATACGGATCTTCATGATGAAGTGATCGATCAGTTCCTGTGCCTGCTGCTCATTGAGTACGCCAGCTTTAAAGTCGCGCTCAATGTAGATATCGAGGAACGATGCCGTGCGGCCCAGCGACATCGCGCCGCCATTTTGCGATTTCACTGCCGCCAGATAAGCGAAGTAGAGCCACTGCACCGCTTCCTGCGCATTCTGCGCCGGGCGAGAGATATCAAAGCCATATTTCGCCGCCATTTCCTGAATCTGCAACAGCGCATGACGATGCTCTGCCAGCTCCTCACGCAGACGGATGGTGGCTTCCAGATCCTCGCCTTTTTCCAGACGAGACTGGAGATCGGCAAATTGCAGTTCGCGTTCACGTACCAGATAACTGATGCCATACAGCGCTACGCGGCGATAGTCACCGATAATGCGCCCACGGCCATAGCCATCTGGTAAACCGGTCAGCACGCCAGATTTACGGCAGCGCAGCATATCCGGTGAGTAAACATCAAATACGCCCTGGTTATGGGTTTTACGCAGATCGGTAAACAGATATTCAAATTCACTGTCCATTTCTCGGCCATAGGCGTGGAATGAACTTTTAATCATATTAATGCCACCGAACGGGTGTAGCGCACGTTTCAACGGCGCATCCGTTTGCAGGCCAACAATTTTTTCCAGCGGCTGGTTAATATATCCCGCATCATGAGCGGTAATTGTGGTGGCAATATTGGTATCGAAATCAACCGGCGCGTGGGTTGCATTTTCGATACGGATGCCTTCCATTACTTTTTCCCACAATTCCGTGGTGGCAGGCGTCGCTTCGGCGAGGAAAGATTCATCGCCTTCATACGGTGTATAGTTATGTTGAATAAAATCGCGGACATTAATTTCGTTTTTCCAGTCCGTACCTTTAAAGCCAAGCCATGCGTCGGCGTACAGCTTATCGCTGGTATCAATATCTACCTTCATGAAAAATAATCTCTCTACAATACTTCAACTAAATTATGCAAATTCTGCGGGCGCGTTAACTTTGCCTAAATGAATGGCATCCAAAGCAATCATTTTTTCTTCGTTAGTCGGAATAACGGCACAAATGACACGCGCATTTTCACTGGAAACAATTCGCTCACCACAGGAGTTAGAGCGATTATTCATTTCTGTATCAATCTCTAAGCCTAATACAGCCAAATGTTCCATGACCAGACGACGAATTAAGCTTGAATTCTCTCCTATTCCGCCGGTGAATATAATTCCATCCAGGCGACGTAATGAAGCTGCGTGTCCGGCAATATGACGGGCAATTCGGTGAACAAAGGTTTTAATTGCCAGTTGCGCGCGTTCGTGACCTTCATGCCAGGCTTTTTCCAGAACACGTAAATCCGAAGAAAGACCGGAAATACCTAATAATCCCGACTCTTTATTCACTACGCGTTCCAGGTCACCCAGGCTCTGGTTGGTTTGGCTGGCGACCCAGGACATCGCACCAAAGTCGACATCGCCACTGCGGGTACCCATCATCAAGCCTTCCAGCGGCGTCATTCCCATTGAGGTATCAACACTCTGACCGTTGCGAACCGCGCAGATTGACGCGCCATTGCCAAGATGCGCCACAACCAGGCCGGAGTCATCTTCCGCCAGATTCAGCAGCGAATGTGCGCGCTGGGAAACATAGCGGTGCGACGTGCCGTGGAAACCATAACGGCGTACACCTAACTCTTCATAATATTTCCACGGCAGGCCGTATAAATAAGCTTCCGGAGCCATCGTCTGGTGGAAACTGGTATCAAATACCGCCACCTGAGTTACGCCCGGAAATAATTGCTGCGCCGATTCAATACCACTTAAATTGGCGTAATTATGCAGGGGTGCCAGTGGAGAAACGCGACGGATATTATCAATGACTTCATCGGTAATAATGGCGGACTCGGTAAAAATACTGCCGCCGTGAGCGATGCGGTGGCCAATTAAGGCCACACTGTCATTTAAATTCCGTTTTTCCAGTTCAAATGCAATTGCCTTCAATGCACCTTCGTAGCTGTGGTGAGCCAGCGGTGCTGGCTCTCCCCCATTTACGGATAAGAATGCATTTTCCGAGTTAATACCGTCGGCAATACCTGACATTAATACTTCACAGTCGCTGGCATCGAGCACGGAAAACTTAATCGAAGACGAACCACAGTTAATAACCAAAACAACCGGAAATTCATTCATCTCTTTTCTCATCCTGAGTTACGGATTAAAACAGTTTGTATACGATGTTCAGGATGGTCAGCAGACCAATCACGGTAACAAACACGTTATCCAGACGACCACGGTATTTCGCCAGAGACGGCGCTTTACGGATGGCATACATCGGCAACAGGCACAGCAGGGATGCGATAATCGGTGCGCCCATGGCTTCAATCAGGTCAAGGATGTTCGGGTTGGCGTAGGCAACAACCCAGGTGGAGCCCATGATGAAGATCATGCTGATAGTGTTCAGTTTACCCAGCGACACTTTAGTTTTGTCGCCTTTATAACCAAACTTCAGGACCAGGCCATTCAGACCTTCCAGCGTTCCCAGATAGTGACCGAAGAAAGATTTGAAGATAGCCACGAGTGCGATGATGGAAGCCGCATATTCCAGTGTAATCGCGAACGTTGTTTTGGTACCGGTCATGGACGCAAAGTGGTTAGCCAGATAAGAAAGCACTGGAATATTCTGCGCTTTGGCTTCCGCCATGTTGGCCGGAGACAGAGTAAACAGGCAGCTAAAGGCAAAGAACATCACCACTGCAACCATCAGCATGCTGGCACGAGAAATGATTTGGGAACATTTACGTTCGGTGAAGTCGCGACCGAAGTCTTTCTCATACTCTTCACGCTTAGAAACCACGAAAGAAGAGACGATTGGCGAGAAGTTAAAGGAGAAAACCATGATGGAAATCCCCAGCCAGACAGTGATCAGGATACCGTCATGACCGGTTAACGACAGCGAACCGAGGTCAACCTGGTCGATAACTGCAGAGTTCCAGTAAGGGATCAGCGACAAAGAAATCAGCACCAGGCTGGCGATAAACGGCCATACCAGGTAGCTCATCACTTTAACCATCAGATCCTTACCAAACCAGATGACGAAAGCCATCAGCAGCAACAGGAACAGCGCCACAAAGCCGCGATTCAGCGGTGCAAAGCCGAGCTGGTTTTCCCAGAACGTCATAAAGGTATTGGTAATAGTAACGCCATAAATCCACAGCAGTGGGCAAATCGCGAAGAAGTACAGGAACGTGATAACCACGCCGCCAGTTTTACCAAAATGCTCTTCCACCGTTTCCGTAATGTTGCCGGAAGGGTTAGAGCCAGAAAGACACAGACGCGCCAGCGCCCGGTGGCAATAAAACGCGATGGGGTATGCCAATACCAACATCAGAAGAATCGGGATCAGTCCGCCAAAACCTGCGCGGATAGGGAAGAACAGCACCCCGGCGCCGATTGCCGTACCAAACAAGCCTAACGTCCATGTGGTATCTGATTTACGCCAGGACGATTGTTTTGTCTGGCTGGATACAATGCTATCTGAAGTACTCATATCCTATCCTCAACGAATTAATTAAGCGTCAACGAAACCGGTGATTTGAGAGACGCGAGAAAGATCGATATTGCCGCCGGAAATAATACTGACGGTTTTTCTGTTTTGAATATATTGGTCTAATTTACCGCTTAATAATGCAGCACATGCCAGAGCGCCTGCGCCTTCGGTGACGACTTTATTGCGCTGAATTAAGGCAATCATACTGTTTCTGATTTCGTCTTCGCTGACCAGCACGATGTCATCGACTAATTCACGAACGATTTCGTAAGTTAAATTACCCGGGCGGGAGACATCACAACCATCCGCCAGGGTGCCGGTAGTTCGGTGCGTGGTTATTTCTCCGGAGTGGAAAGAAGCCGCCATGCCGTGAACGTTTTCAGACTGTACGCCAATAACACGAATGGTCGGGTTAATAGATTTAATTGCCACCGCAATACCAGCAATTAAACCGCCACCACCAATTGGCACAATCACGTTATCGACATCATAGAGATCTTCCATAATTTCCAGACCAATCGTTCCCTGGCCAGCAATCACTTTCGGATCATCGTAAGGTGGGATAAAAATACGGCCTTCCATTTCGACAATTTCGCTCACTTTAGCGATAGTGTCGTTGAAGTTATCACCATGCAGAACGACTTCTGCGGAGTAGTCGCACGTTGCCGCTACTTTGGATTTTGGCGCACCTTTTGGCATCACCACTTTACCGTCGATACCCAGCATCGCGCAGGAGAGGGAAACCCCTTGCGCATGGTTGCCCGCAGAACAGGCCACCACGCCTTTGCGTTTTTCCGCATCGGTCAGTGAACTTAATTTATTAAATGCGCCACGAATTTTAAATGAACCCGTACGCTGCATATTTTCAAACTTCAGGAATATTTCACCTTTGCAACGTTCACTAAAATAGTTGGAGCGAGGCATGCCTGTTTTATAAATTCGCCCAGCCAGTCGTTGTTTCGCTTCAATAATGTCATCAATAGCAACCGGCAGATCGTATGTAATATGCATTATAAAACCTCTTCGCCTGAATTAAATATGTAGGTAACCGTAACCGACACCTGCAAGACAGACAGGTGGATTATTTATGTTTAAATAAAAACAAATAACTAACCAACTTCTATTAATTGCCTTCGTCTACACCCATTATAAGATGAATACTCTTTGGCTAATTCCACCAAAACCGATGCTGCTTTTTTAATACGATAATTTTTCGACCATACCGCGGCATATTGTGCCACAGGTAATGTTTCTTCAACCGGAATAGTAATAAATTGATTAGAACCAAAAGGTGACGTCATATCACAAGGAATTACAGTTAAGAAATCAGCATTGAGAACAAGATTATAAATTGTCACGACTGAGTCGGTTTTAACGATGTTTTCAATACTGATGCCATTTCTTTGTAACGTAGTAAGCAGTTCGCTGTAGTACCCCATATTAGTTTGTGGCAACACCCACTGTTCGTTCTTCAACGACTCCAGCGTGGTGGTGCCGGTGCATGTTCGGGACTTACTGGCTACCAGCACAAACTCGGACTCGAACAGCGGCTCAACATGTAAATCCTGAAGCTTCATTTCTGCACTTAACGTACCAATCGCAAAATCCAGTCGACCGTCGCGGATTGCCGGTAAGAACGAAGACAGTTGCGCTTCATACATAGAAACCTGCGCTTTCGGGAACACCTCTTTGAACTTGTTGATCATCCCTGACATAAAAGTAAAACCAATCAATGAAGGAAAACCAAATGAGACTTCCACCACCGCCTCAGAAGACATACCGCTTATCTCATTAACCATATTTTTCATTTCACGGGTAATGGATTCGGAACGGGAGAGTAACAATTGACCGGCAGGTGTTAATGTTACACCGGTATTTTTCCGCACCACTAATTCCACACCAAAATAATCTTCAATATCGTTAATGATTTTACTGACGGCCGGTTGAGTTAACCCTAATTCTTTTGCAGCCGAGCCGATAGAACCACTTCTAATGACTTCCTGAAAGACTACCAGGTGCTGCGTTTTCGGAAGAAGAATAGTGCTCATAACGACCTACGTTAATTACCTCATTGACGGCATGAAGTGTATCAAAATGAAATGAACAGGATATGTGCGACCACTCACAAATTAACTTTCAATACTTTCCAGAGTATCGTTATTACAATTAAATACCTTTAAATATCAACAAGTTAAAGTATAAAAATCAGCATAAACCCTGATTTTTGTCAAAAAAAATGACGGGGATAACCATATTTTATGGCGATAACATCATTCGTTATGTGGTTAATACAAAAAAGGGGCTGAGACCATATTTCAAGCAATTACCGGATAATTACCAGGCAAAATTTGAGTTAAATTTAATGAGCAAGTTCTCAAATTTTATTATAAATAAACCATTTTCAGTGATAAATAATGCGGCATGTCACATTTTTTCACGCTATTTGTTGGAGAACAAACATTTATTTTATCAATATTTTAAAATTTCGAATACATATATTGATCATCTCGAACAATTGATTAACGTCAACTTTTTCTCTTCTGACAGGACGTCATTTTGTGAATGCAATCGTTTTCCATAAATTCTTCTCCCCTCATAGGCGACGAATAGCATTTTGTGTTGAGGATCACAAAACGAATAATTGCTGATCGCCGCGATAAGGTCAGACAAAGACAACAAGGGAAATTTTCACAGAGCTTTTGATCGGCGTAGGCCACAGAATGTTGCTTCGTTTACTGTAACGCCGGGTAAATGAGCGTTTTTTGATAGTGCGAAAGAACCCTGCGAGGAAAATAAGCATCTATTATTGTTTGTCATGATGACAAGGCAGGCATCAATGAAAGGCTTCCCAATTGCGCATATTTTTCACCCTTCAATCCCGCCAATGCACGCAGTGGTTAACAATCACAATAGAAATATTGATTATTGGACGGTAAAAAGAAAGTTTGCAGAAATTGTCTCCACCAATGACGTTAATAAAATTTACAGTATAAGTAATGAACTGCGGAGAGTATTATCTGCAATAACTGCATTGAATTTCTATCATGGCGATGTTCCTTCTGTCATGATCCGAATCCAACCGGAAAATATGAGTCCATTCATTATAGATATTTCTACAGGAGAACATGATGATTATATCATACAAACATTAGATGTAGGCACTTTTGCACCTTTTGGTGAACAATGTACTTGCTCAGCCGTCAATAAAAAAGAGCTGGAATGTATTAAGGAGACGATTTCTAAGTATTGTGCAAAATTCACCCGAAAAGAAGCCATCTTAACCCCCCTTGTGCACTTTAATAAAACCAGCATTACTTCAGATTGTTGGCAAATTCTCTTTTTTTCACCCGATCATTTTAATAATGATTTTTATTGATTATTTATAAAGGATAAAATAATGTTCCCTGTTTCATCAATTGGTAATGATATTAGTAGTGATTTAGTCCGTCGAAAAATGAATGACCTTCCTGAAAGCCCAACAGGAAATAACCTCGAAGCACTAGCACCAGGTATAGAAAAACTAAAACAGACCTCTATTGAAATGGTCACTTTACTTAACACGTTACAACCTGGTGGAAAATGCATTATCACTGGTGATTTTCAAAAAGAATTAGCGTACTTACAAAATGTAATTCTTTATAATGTCTCGTCTCTTCGTCTGGATTTTTTAGGTTATAACGCCCAAATTATTCAACGATCGGACAATACTTGTGAACTTACCATTAATGAACCGTTAAAAAACCAGGAAATATCCACAGGTAATATCAATATTAATTGCCCATTAAAAGATATTTACAATGAAATCAGGAGGTTAAACGTAATTTTTAGTTGTGGGACTGGAGATATCGTTGATCTATCCTCTCTGGACTTACGTAATGTCGATTTAGATTATTATGATTTCACAGATAAACATATGGCTAATACTATTTTAAATCCTTTTAAATTGAATTCAACAAATTTTACTAATGCCAACATGTTTCAGGTTAATTTTGTTAGTTCAACACAAAACGCCACAATCTCCTGGGATTATTTACTAAAAATAACGCCTGTTTTAATAAGCATTAGCGATATGTATTCTGAAGAAAAAATCAAGTTTGTCGAAAGTTGTTTAAATGAGCCTGGAGACATTACCGAAGAACAATTAAAAATTATGAGATTTGCAATTATAAAATCTATACCAAGGGCAACTCTTACAGATAAATTAGAAAATGAATTAACAAAAGAAATATATAAAAGCTCATCGAAAATCATCAATTGCTTGAACAGAATTAAATTACCAGAGATGAAAGAATTCTCATCAGAGGTAATGCTGCCAACTTACTGATTTAGTGTATGATGGTGATTTTAAGGTGCTTGCGTGGCTTCCATTTCCATCAGATGTCCTTCCTGCTCCGCTACTGAAGGCGTGGTGCGTAACGGCAAAAGCACTGCCGGACATCAGCGCTATCTCTGCTCTCATTGCCGTAAAACATGGCAACTACAGTTCACTTACACCGCCTCTCAGCCCGGTACGCACCAGAAAAT
>NZ_JAENDM010000024.1:0-62950 GCF_019375075.1 Escherichia sp. XD33 | reverse complement strand
TGCCGTTACGCACCACCCCGTCAGTAGCTGAACAGGAGGGACAGCTGATAGAAACAGAAGCCACTGGAGCACCTCAAAAACACCATCATACACTAAATCAGTAAGTTGGCAGCATCACCGAAAGGGCTGAAGAAATTATGCGTGGCAGTCTCCTTTCGGTCAATAATAGCAGAACAAAAGAAAGAGCCAGAAATGACGGTCAGATATTATATCAGTTCTGCTGATTTAACCGCAGAGAAGTTCGCCACAGCAATCCGAAACCACTGGCACGTGGAGAATAAGCTGCACAGGCGTCTGGACGTGGTAATGAATGAAGACGACTACAAAATAAGAAGAGGAAACGCAGCAGAATTATTTTCAGGGATACGGCACATTGCTATTAATATTTTGACGAATGAGAAGGTATTCAAGGCAGGGTTAAAACGTAAGATGCGAAAAGCAGCCATGGACAGAAACTACCTGGCGTCAGTCCTTGCGGGGAGCGGGCTTTCGTAGTAATACCCCGACTCTCCCCGTCCTTAAACACAACCCCCACTCACCACAACCTAAACTCATCCGCATCCTGCCATGCCGGAAACTTTTCTCTATATTCCCGCAATGCTGCCATCGACAGCTCCGCATCAATGCGCGTTGCCTGATGCGCGTCGGCAGTAGCGATAATCTCTCCTTGCGGATTAATCACCCGGCTGTCACCGCGATAATGGCAGCCGTTGCCATCGCTGCCGACGCGATTGCATCCCGCCACATACGCCTGATTCTCAATCGCGCGGGCCGTCAGCAATGCCTGCCAGTGCAGAGAGCGCGGAGCAGGCCAGTTGGCGACGTACAGGGCGAGGTCATAATCGTTGAGATTGCGCGACCACACAGGAAAACGTAAGTCGTAGCACACCAGCGGCAAAATACGCCAGCCGCGCCATTCCACAATCACTCGCGCATTGCCCGCTTTATAATGTAGATGCTCATCTGCCATGCGGAACAGATGACGCTTATCATAAAAATGTACCGTGCCGCCCGGCTCAACCAGCAAAAAGCGGTTAACCGAACCAGACTCCGTTTGTAATGCAACACTGCCTGCAATCAGCGCATTGCACTGCTGCGCCTTAGCTGTCATCCAGTTCACTACGTCATCTTGTGCTAGCGACGAAGCTGCCGCTTCCATGGCAAAGCCGCTGGTAAACATCTCCGGTAGAACGATCACATCGCGCCCGGTAATACCTTCCAGTTGACGATCAAAATGACGCAGGTTGGCAGGACCATCCATCCACACCAGTGGTTGCTGCAAAAGCGTAATCTTCAAACCAGGCACGGTGTACAACTCCTTTATGCGAAGGGTTTTATAACTTTAACACCTTATCAGGCAGTTGCCTTAGCGCAGAATAAATTGATAACAAATGCTGATATTGGAAATATCTGATTTGCAAATTATCGTGTTATCGCCAGGCTTTAGGAGGTTAATAACATGGGCAGGATAAGCTCGGGAGGAATGATGTTTAAGGCAATAACGACAGTCGCCGCTCTGGTCATCGCCACCAGTGCAATGGCGCAGGATGATTTAACCATTAGCAGCCTTGCAAAGGGCGAAACCACCAAAGCTGCATTTAATCAGATGGTACAAGGGCATAAGCTGCCTGCCTGGGTGATGAAAGGCGGTACTTATACTCCCGCACAAACCGTAACGTTGGGAGATGAGACGTATCAGGTGATGAGCGCGTGCAAACCGCATGACTGTGGCTCGCAACGTATCGCTGTGATGTGGTCCGAGAAATCTAATCAGATGACGGGGCTGTTCTCGACTATTGATGAGAAAACGTCGCAAGAGAAACTCACCTGGCTGAATGTGAACGATGCGCTTTCGATTGATGGTAAAACGGTGTTGTTCGCGGCGTTGACCGGCAGCCTGGAAAACCATCCGGATGGCTTTAATTTTAAATAATTAGCGGATAAAGAAACGGAGCCTTTCGGCTCCGTTATTCATTTACGCGGCTTCAACTTTCCGCACTTTCTCCGGCAACTTTACCGGCTTCGTCGCCAGCTCTTCCGGATCAAAGTCATCAACGTTAATACTGCGCAGACGGCTTTCTTCAGCTTTCACCAGAATAGCGGCTTCATCTTTATCAATCAGCCCCTTCACCAGCGCGTTGTGCGCCAGTTCATCCAGACGGGTAAACGGCAGGTTTTTACCCAGCTCTTTACAGATCCGCTGATGAATTGGGTCGGCGGCAATCACATCCACCAGCGCCTCTTCCAGCAAGCCAACCGGATTATGCTCGCTCGGCGTCAGGTACTGACCGCGACCAATGCGGGAACGGGTGGCGTTCGGCACTTGTAAAATCTTCGCCACTTTATGATCCAGCTTGTCAGAAGGTGCCAGATAATGACGTCCGGTCGGGAAGATCACCACATTCAGCAGCCCGGCAACCACGCGGTTCGGGAAGTTTTGCAGTAAATCATCCATCGCCTGTTCAGCCTGATACAGCGCATCTTGTACGCCCCAGTGCACCAGCGGCAGGTCGGCTTCATTACGGCCTTCGTCGTCATAACGCTTCAGCACGGCAGAGGCGAGGTAGAGCTGGCTTAAAATATCCCCCAGACGGGCCGAGATGCGCTCGCGACGTTTCAGGCTGCCGCCCAGCACTGCCATCGAGACATCAGAAAGCAGGGCGAGGTTGGCGCTCAGGCGGTTCAGGTGCTGATAGTAGCGTTTAGTGGCATCGCCGGTTGGCGTGCTGCTGGTTAAACCGCGCGTCAGGCCCAGCCAGAAGCTGCGAACTTTGTTGCTACCGACGTGACCGATATGTTTGAACAACAGTTTATCGAACGCGTTGACGTCATTGTTCTTCGCCGCTTCCATCTCTTCCAGCACGTACGGATGGCAACGAATCGCTCCTTGTCCGAAGATCATCATGCTGCGGGTCAGAATGTTAGCCCCTTCAACGGTGATGGCAATCGGTGCGCCCTGGTAAGCACGCGCCAGGAAGTTGCTTTGCCCGAGCATAATGCCTTTACCGCCGGTAATATCCATCGCATCAATAATCGACTGCTGCCCGCGGTGGGTACAGTGATACTTAACGATAGCCGACAGCACGGCAGGTTTTTCGCCGAGCATAATGCCGTAGGTAATCAGCGATGCCGCAGCATCCATCACGTAGGCATTACCGGCAATACGCGCCAGCGGCTCTTCAATCCCTTCCATCTTACCAATAGAGATTTTGAACTGACGGCGAATGTGAGCATACGCGCCGGTTGCCAGCGCTACCGATTTCACGCCGCCGGTTGAGTTGGAAGGCAGGGTGATGCCGCGGCCTACCGAGAGGCACTCCACCAGCATCCGCCAGCCTTGCCCGGCCATTTTCGGCCCGCCGATGATGTAATCGATCGGCACGAAGACATCTTTACCGCGCGTCGGTCCGTTCTGGAACGGTACGTTCAGCGGGAAGTGGCGACGACCAATTTCCACGCCCGGCGTGGTGGTTGGGATCAGCGCACAGGTAATGCCTAAATCTTCTGCACCGCCGAGTAATTTTTCCGGGTCGGAGAGTTTAAACGCCAGCCCAAGCACGGTCGCAATCGGTGCCAGCGTAATGTAGCGTTTGTTCCAGGTCAGACGCATCCCCAGCACCTGCTGGCCCTGCCATTCGCCCATGCAGACAATCCCGGTGTCCGGAATCGCGCCCGCATCGGAACCCGCTTCCGGGCTGGTCAGTGCAAAGCAGGGGATCTCCTGACCACGCGCCAGACGCGGCAGATAGTGATCCTTCTGCTCGTCAGTGCCGTAATGTTGCAACAGTTCGCCCGGGCCTAATGAGTTTGGCACGCCGACGGTAATCGCCAGGATCCCGCTCACGCCGGAGAGTTTTTGCAGCACGCGAGACTGGGCATAAGCCGAGAACTCCAGCCCGCCGTACTCTTTTTTGATGATCATCGCGAAGAAACGATGCTCTTTAAGGTACGCCCACAACTCCGGCGGCAGATCCGCCAGCTCATGGGTGATCTGGAAATCATTCGCCATCCGGCAGGCTTCTTCTACCGGGCCGTCGAGAAACGCTTGCTCTTCGGCGGTCAGGCGCGGCTGCGGATAGTTATGCAGCTTTTTCCAGTCCGGCTTGCCCTGGAACAAGTCGCCCTCCCACCAGGTGGTGCCCGCATCAATCGCTTCTTTCTCAGTGCGCGACATCGGCGGCATCACCTTACGGAAACCGCGAAATACCGGCGCGGAAATCATCGACTTACGCATAGGCGCAAAGTTAAATGGCACGAGGATAATGGCCAGAGGCACCAGTACCCACGCCGACCACAGACCAGCAACGCCGAGGGCGGCTGTCCAGGCGAGCAAAATCAGACTGCTGATAAATAAGCTCACGCGGTGATAGAACAACGCGCCGAGCAGGACAACCGTAGCGAGAATACTCAAAATCATCATAACGAAAAGCCCCTTACTTGTAGGAGGTCTGACCACTTGTGATGATATGGTTGTAGTGGATGTAAAAACATTTAGCAATATGTTTACAATATAATTACAACAAAGCTCACATTGTTGCTGTTTTTATCCGCACTTCAGGTCAAAAAGTCCTGGTCATAGCACCTGCCCGTACTTCTCGCTTTTGGCGGTATCCGGTACACTGCATTTTGTCTATTACATTTATGCTGAAGGATATCCTCATGTACCAGGATCTTATTCGTAACGAACTGAACGAAGCGGCGGAAACGCTGGCTAACTTTTTAAAAGATGACGCCAATATTCACGCCATTCAGCGCGCGGCGGTCCTGTTAGCAGACAGCTTTAAAGCCGGTGGCAAAGTGCTTTCCTGCGGCAACGGCGGTTCCCATTGCGACGCTATGCACTTTGCCGAAGAGTTGACCGGTCGCTACCGTGAAAACCGTCCGGGCTACCCGGCGATTGCTATTTCTGACGTTAGTCATATTTCCTGCGTCGGTAATGATTTCGGTTTCAATGATATTTTCTCCCGCTACGTTGAAGCGGTAGGTCGCGAAGGCGATGTACTGCTGGGGATCTCCACCTCCGGTAACTCTGCAAACGTGATCAAAGCGATCGCAGCGGCGCGTGAGAAGGGAATGAAAGTGATCACCC
The DNA here is from genome assembly GCF_019375075.1 of Escherichia sp. XD33. Lineage (NCBI taxonomy): Bacteria > Pseudomonadati > Pseudomonadota > Gammaproteobacteria > Enterobacterales > Enterobacteriaceae > Escherichia > Escherichia sp. XD33. The sequence continues at coordinate 57,861 of NZ_JAENDM010000024.1, read as the reverse complement.
TGACCGGTAAAGACGGCGGCAAAATGGCTGGCACGGCGGATATCGAAATTCGCGTACCGCACTTTGGTTATGCCGACCGCATTCAGGAGATTCACATTAAAGTGATCCATATCCTGATCCAGTTGATTGAAAAAGAGATGGTTAAGTAAGTCTGGCGTAGGCCGGATAAGACGTTTACGCCGCATCCGGCATTTGTGCGCTGATGCCTGATGCGACGCTGACGCGTCTTATCATGCCTACAAATCTGTACGCGAACCGTAGGCCGAATAATGCGTTCACGCCGCATCCGACCTGAAAATTCTTAAATCAATCTTCGCCGGGGGCCATGCGCTCCCGCTGTTGTGGAGGTTACCCATGTGCGAATTGCTCGGGATGAGCGCCAACGTCCCTACCGATATCTGCTTTAGTTTCACCGGGCTTGTACAGCGTGGTGGTGGAACCGGGCCACATAAAGATGGCTGGGGCATTACCTTTTACGAAGGTAAAGGCTGTCGCACATTTAAAGATCCACAACCCAGCTTTAATTCCCCCATCGCCAAACTTGTCCAGGACTACCCGATAAAATCCTGTTCGGTGGTGGCTCATATTCGCCAGGCTAATCGGGGCGAGGTGGCGCTGGAAAATACTCACCCATTTACCCGCGAGTTATGGGGGCGTAACTGGACTTATGCCCATAACGGACAACTGACGGGCTACAAATCACTGGAAACCGGCAACTTCCGCCCGGTAGGCGAAACCGACAGCGAAAAAGCCTTCTGCTGGCTCCTGCATAAATTAACGCAGCGTTACCCGCGCACACCGGGCAACATGGCGGCGGTATTTAAATATATCGCCTCACTGGCGGATGAACTGCGGCAGAAGGGCGTTTTCAACATGCTGCTTTCGGACGGGCGCTATGTAATGGCGTATTGCTCGACTAATTTACACTGGATCACCCGCCGCGCGCCGTTTGGCGTGGCAACGTTGCTGGATCAGGATGTGGAAATCGACTTCAGCTCGCAGACCACACCGAATGATGTGGTCACGGTGATTGCAACACAGCCGCTGACGGGCAATGAAACCTGGCAAAAGATTATGCCAGGCGAATGGCGCTTATTTTGCCTCGGGGAGCGTGTAGTTTGATGCCAGTTGTGGCTGCACAACTTCGTGGCTTAACGGCTTGCTGACCACGTAACGACCATTGACCACAGAAACGGTTGGTGGCTTACGGGTTTGCTCAAAGTAGTCGTAACCCGGCTTCAGTTGCTCCCAGAAGTCCTTAAAGTTGGAATATTTATGGCGCTTCATATTGGCGTCGGTCATGCGGAACGGGTAAATACTCACTTGCACGCTCGGCTGACCAAACACCAGCGCACCAGTAACGAACTGGAATATCTCATCAATACCCTGATTGGTCATTGCGTAGCAGCCGATGGAAACACAATCGCCGTGGATCATCAGGTATTTCCCTTCATAACCATGCGCACGGTCATAGGCATTGGGGAAACCAATATTAATCGCTTTGTAGTAACGGCTGTCTGGTTTTAACTGATTACGCTGGACGCTATAAAACCCTTCCGGGCTTTTGAAATCGCCCTGACGCTGTTTTGGCCCTAAGCCGCCGGAATATTTACAGATTTTATAGCTGTCGAGCAGTTGATATTGCTCGCCCATTTTGACGTAGAGATCGAGCGTACGTTCTTCCTTGAAGATCTGGATGTAGACAGGGGATCCCATCAACTGCTGCTTATACTCTTTGCTCACTGGCGTGGTCGAGCTACTGCTGCCCAGCAAACCGGCAAACGAAACGCACGGGATCAACAACATCGCAAGAATTAATGCGATTTTACGCATACTGCTTATTCCTTGATAAAACGGTTACACACGCCAGGACGGCAAAATGAATCCCAAATCGGAATAGTCTGGATTTGGAAGGCTCACATTATCACCAAAAGAGTTTTACGCAAGCCTGTCGGCGCAGGGTTTACAAATTTCATCGGAAGCGGGCTTTACCCAAAGAGCGCCGCGTGAGTTCCAGTTCTCTCAAATCGTAAAAGTTTATCGGTAAGTTTGTAAATCAGGAGCCAGTCCGGTTCGACATGAGCATCGCGATAACCTTTCCATGAACCTTGCAGCGGGTGGTCTTAATAAACAGCTGGAAGCGGTAAAGTAAGAAGCGTCATAAGATATTTCAATTTATTCATATCATTATGACGCTTTTGTGCAAGTTTTACATCCTTTGAAAATTGTCCCGAGTATTCAATATCCCTTTGAATCATATTTAAATTCCTAATTTATCAAATAAATCATCGGCGTCTTTGGCCTTATGAACATCAACGCCAGCTTCGCTGTTTTTAATTGATTGAATGGTTAATTGATTAGGCTCGCGTAAATCGAACGGCAATGCCTTTTCACGCGCGACCTTTGTGAGGGTTATGCGAACCAGGTCAGAGATGGTCAGCCCCATCCCGGCCAGTACGTCCGCCGCCTGATTCTTCAGATCTTCATCGATTCGGGCGCGAACAAACGCGTTAGCAGCCATTGGGGTATCTCCTGTGCTGTATATTTATACAGCTTGAATTGTAGCTCAAATGAGCAACAGCGACAATCCATGAGTAATTTAAGAAACGGATGTTTTTACATAATAAACTGAAATATATTTATTAATTTTATAATAATGGTTTATTAAGTTTGTTCAGGTACGGGCCAGGATACACTGCAACATCAATGCATGACCAGCCATTATTGAGAATGTCTTTGCCGTCGATTCCCTCTTTTGTGTTGTCGGGATTACTGTTGCTTTGCTTGCCGTTTTCTTCATTTGCCAGCGCCACCACATCACATATCTCTTTCAGCTACGCCGCCCGCCAGCGGATGCAAAACCGTGCGCGTTTATTAAAACAGTACCAAACTCATCTGAAAAAGCAGGCCAGCTATATTGTGGAAGGCAATGCCGAAAGCAGAAGGGCGCTACGCCAGCACAACCGGGAGCAGATAAAACAGCATCCAGAATGGTTTCCTGCGCCGCTCAAGGCGAGTGACAGACGCTGGCAGGCGCTGGCGGAAAACAACCACTTTCTAAGCAGTGACCATCTGCATAACATCACCGAAGTGGCGATTCACCGCCTGGAGCAGCAGCTTGGCAAGCCTTACGTCTGGGGCGGCACGCGGCCCGATCAAGGCTTCGACTGTAGCGGGTTAGTTTTTTATGCCTACAACAAGATCCTCGAGGCGAAGCTCCCACGTACGGCCAATGAGATGTATCACTATCGCCGGGCAACGATTGTGGCGAACAACGACCTGCGCCGGGGAGATTTGCTGTTTTTCCATATCCACAGCCGCGAGATTGCCGACCATATGGGCGTGTATTTGGGCGATGGGCAATTTATCGAGTCGCCACGTACCGGCGAAACCATTCGGATAAGCCGATTAGCCGAACCTTTCTGGCAGGACCATTTTTTGGGCGCGCGCAGGATTTTGACGGAAGAGACGATTTTGTAGGCCGGATAAGGCGTTTACGCCGCATCCGGCGGTTGTGCGCAGATGCCTGATGCGACGCTGACGCGTCTTATCATGCCTACAAATCTGTGCGTTTTTGCGAGCCGCTTTCCTGTTATTCCATCACCTCATTGCCGACCTTTCCTTTTCTTCTTACCGTTGAGAAAAAGGAGTCGCCATGTCTGAATATCGTCGTTATTACATCAAGGGGGGAACCTGGTTTTTCACGGTGAATTTACGCAATCGTCGAAGCCAACTCTTGACCACCCAGTACCAGATGCTCCGTCACGCCATTATTAAAGTTAAGCGAGACAGGCCTTTTGAAATCAACGCCTGGGTCGTTTTGCCAGAGCATATGCACTGTATCTGGACATTACCTGAAGGCGATGATGATTTTTCCTCGCGCTGGCGGGAAATTAAAAAGCAATTTACCCATGCTTGTGGATTGAAAAATATCTGGCAACCACGTTTTTGGGAGCACGCCATCCGCAATACCAAAGATTATAGGCATCATGTTGATTATATTTATATAAATCCAGTAAAGCATGGTTGGGTAAAGCAAGTGAGTGATTGGCCATTCTCAACGTTCCATCGCGATGTCGCGCGAGGGTTATATCCCATCGATTGGGCGGGGGACGTAACGGATATAAATGCTGGCGAGCGTATCATTTTATAATTATGCGCAGATGCCTGATGCGACGCTGGCGCGTCTTATCGTGCCTACAAACTTGTGCCGCATCCGGCAATTGTGCGCGGATGCCTGATGCGACGCTGGCACATCTTATCATGCCTACAAACCTGCGCCTGAACGGTAGGCCGGATAAGGCGTTCACGCCGCATCCGGCGGTTATGCACCGATGCCTGATGCGACGCTGACGCGTCTTATCATGCCTACATCAACGCCCCCATAATCTTCAACTCCAGCTCATCCGGCACTTCGTTATACGACAGCACATGCAGCCCCGGCGCAAACAACCTTGCATAACGCGCCAGCAAAGGGCGCAGCTGCGGTGGCACCAGCAGCACCGGGTCTTTCCCCGCCGCTTTCATCTGCTCTTTCACCTGTGGCATCGTACTCTGGAACTGGTTGAGCATATTCGGATCGACCGGCACGCTGTCGAGCATCACTTTCCCGCCCTGTTGCGCCTGATTCACCACGTTGGTCAGCAGATTTTCCAGCTCATTATTCAGCGTATACACCGTCAGCTCCTGCTTGCGAACGAACGGATGGGTAATGCTTCGCCGCAGCGCCAGGCGCACATCAGCTGCCAGCAGAATATGATCTTTGGTCACCGCGCTACTGGCGACCAGCACGGTGGCGATGGTGACGATATCGCGCAGGGAAACGCCTTCGGTCAGCAGCGCCCGGTACACTTTCAGCAACTGGCTGTAATTGAGCGCCGCGCTTAAATCTTCCGCCAGGCGCGGTGCCATCGACGCCAAACGGTTATGCAACTGCGTAATATCATCATAGTTAAACAAATCAGGAATATAGCTGCGCACAATCTTGTTCACATGGGTAGCAATCACGCTGGCGCTGTCGATCACCTGATACCCCATATTCAGCGCCTTCGCCTTCTGCGCAGGCTGGATCCAGGTGACCGGCATCCCATACGCCGGGTCGTTCCCCAGCACGCCGTCAATCTCGCCGTAGGTTTCGCTGGAGGGCAGGGCCATCAGTTTATCCGCCGGAATATCCGCTTCATCAGCCTTTATGCCGTTGATGAAAATGGCGTACTGACTGGGCTTAAGGCGGAAGTTTTCCCGAATGCGGATCTCCGGCAGCAGCACGCCGTTGCCGTCAGAAATCACCTGCCGCACGCCGCGAATCCGCTGGGTGAGCGGGTTACCCTGTGCTTTGTCCACCAGCGCCACCAGTTTGTAACCGAGGCTTAAACTGATAGGCTCGATCAGCGGAATGGTTTCCCAACTGACCTGCTGCTCGCTGGTTTCGGTGATGGTGCGGGTCAGCGTTTCGAGGCTTTTCTCTTCCGCCTCCGCCGCCAGCGGCTGTTTGCTCATCCGCCAGCCGGTAAAACCAAGCAGGGCGCTGAACAGCAAAAACGGCAGGTGCGGCATTCCCGGTACCACCGCCAGCACGAACATAATCCCGGTGGCGGTGTAGAGCACCGACGGGCTTGCCAGCAGCTGGTTACGCACGTCATGGGCGATATCGCCGTTGTCGCTGACGCGGGTGACGATAATCGCCGCCGCGGTGGAGAGCAGCAGGGAAGGGATCTGCGCCACCAGGCCGTCGCCGATGGTCATCAGCACATACTGCTGGAAGGCAGCATCGGCGCTCAGGTTGTATTTGAAGATCCCGATACAGACGCCGCCGATCAGGTTGATCGCCAGAATCATCATCCCGGCGATGGCGTCCCCGCGCACAAACTTCGATGCCCCGTCCATCGCGCCGTAGAAATCGGCCTCGCTGGCAACATCTTTACGCCGGGTTTGCGCCTGCGCCTGGTTGATCAATCCGGCGTTAAGATCGGCGTCAATCGCCATCTGTTTGCCGGGCATCGCGTCTAAGGTAAAGCGGGCAGAAACCTCGGAAATACGCTCGGCCCCTTTGGTGACGACAATAAAGTTGATGATCATCAGGATGATAAACACCACGAAGCCGACGACAAAGTTGCCGCCGATCACCACCTGACCAAACGACTCAATCACCTTACCCGCCGCGCCCGCGCCGAGATGCCCGTGCAGCAGCACCACGCGCGTAGAAGCAACGTTAAGCGTCAGGCGCATTAAGGTGGTGATCAGCAAAATGGTCGGGAACAGGCTGAATTCCAGCGGTCGTTTCGCCGACACCGCCACCAGCAGCACCATCACCGCCAGCACAATGTTGAAGGTGAACAGAATATCCAGCAGCGCAGGCGGCAGCGGCAAAATAACCATCGCCAGAATACACAGGATCACCAGCGGCACGCCGAGATTGCCGCCGCGCAGCAGCGCGAGGAACGATTTAGTTGTTTTCGCCATCCAGTTTAAGCACCTCTTTGGGAATGGAAATATGTCTGTTCAGGGCCGGGCGCGGCTGTGCACCCTCGCGCCAGTGTTTCATTTGCAGGACGTAGGTCAGAACGTGGGCGATGGCCCGGTAAAGCTGAAACGGAATTTGCTGGTTCACCTGGGTGGTGTAGTAAACCGAGCGCGCCAGTCGCGGGAACTCGACCACTTCCACCTGATTCTCAGCGGCGACCTGGCGAATATAGAGGGCGATTTCATCGGTGCCTTTCGCCACCACAAACGGCGCGGCGGCGCGCGACGAGTCATACTGCAACGCCACGGCGTAGTGGGTCGGGTTGGTGATCACCACGTTGGCTTTCGGCACCACTTTGCGAATTTGCCCCATCGCCAACTGCCGTTGCAGACGCCGCACGCGCGCCTTCACTTCCGACTTGCCTTCCTGGTTTTTATACTCTTCTTTCAGCTCCTGTTTGGTCATCTTCAGCCCTTTGGTAAACAGGGCTTTCGCCAGCGGCACGTCGATTAACGCAAAGAAGATAAACAGGATGACAAAGTTGCGCATCACGCAGGCGTAGAGCGATAAACCCTCATTCATCGCCAGTTTGAACGGTAGCGCCTGCAGGCCGAGAAAGGCGGCAAAGTTATTGCGCAGGCTTACCCACAGCATCACCAGCACCACCACCGACTTCATCGTCATCTTTCCCGTTTCCGCCAGATGTTCACTGGAAAACAGCCGCCCAATGCCTTTTAACGGGCTGATTTTGCTGAAATCCGGGAGGATTTTTTTCGGCAGAAACAGCCAGCCGCCGGGCACCAGCGAAGAGAGTAGCGCGGCAGCGGGCATCGGCAGCAAGGTGAGAATAAACTTGCCGAGTATTAACAGGTGATGGCGCAGAAACTGGCCGATCACCTCCGGGTTATTAATCTCCTGCGCGTACTGATGCACGCTGATAAAACTCTCGCGCACAAAATCGGCATACCACGGGAAGCTGCTGGAGATCACCACAAACGCCGCAAACAGGCTCGCCGCCAGCCCCATATCCTTCGAGCGCGGCAGTTGCCCCTCTTCACGCGCTTTACGCAGCTTTTGCGCCGAGGGTTTTTCTGTTTTTTCTTCGCTGCTGCTATCCGCCATAGTGACCTTTCAGCGCGTCGAGTTGCTGCAACACAAAATTCGCCAGATGCAGATAGTGATCCGGCAGGTTGTAGAGCAGGGTGGCAAAGCAGACCAGCCCCGCCAGCATGTTGATGGGAAAACCGAGTGAAAAAAGGTTCAGCGGCGGCGCAATGCGGTTGAGCAGGCCAAAGCAGCCCTGCACAATCAGCATGATAAAAGTGGTTGGCAGCGCCAGCAGCGATGCGGACGCCAGCACCCAGCTAAAGGCCAGCGCGATGGTGCGCAGGGTTTGCGGATGCAGCGCGTTGCCAATCGGCCAGTAGGTAAAGCCCTTATACAGCACACTCACCAGCAGCAGATGCCCGTCCATGGCAAAAAACAGCAGGATCGCGTAGACGTTGATGAGCTCCGCCAGCACGGTGGTCGATGCGCCACTGCTCGGGTCGTTCATCACCGCCATGCTCATCCCCATATTGAACGAGAGAATTTGCCCGGCCAGCTGTAGCGCCAGAAACAAAAACTGAAACATCAGCCCGAATAACATGCCCCATAAAATTTGCTCCACCGTCAGGATCAGGCTGTTGAGTGAAAGCAGGTCGTGGGGAATGGGATGCGGAATTAACGGCGTGATGATGATTGCCAGCGCCAGCGACAAAATAATCCGCACGCGCACGGTCAGGGCGCTGTTATCCAGCACTGGCACATAGCGCAGAAACGCCATAATGCGCACAAAGGGAAACCACAGCCCCAGCGCCAGATCCATCAGTTGCGTAACGTCGCTTGTGCGCATCTTAATGCACCAGCAGGGCGGCCTGGGTAAACAGGTGAATGCAGAGATCATGCAACTGGATAATCATCCATTTGCCGCACACGCCCAGCACCACCAGCGTGACAATCAGCCTCGGCAAAAAGCTCAGGGTCTGTTCGTTAATCTGCGTTACCGCCTGGAACACGCTCACCAGCAGGCCGACCAGCAAACTCGGCACCACCAGTACCGAAACCAGCAAAATCACTACTTTTATGCCGCTGGCGACAATGTCGGCGGCAACGTCTACGGTCAACATAATCAGCCCAGCCCCAGCCCGCGAATGCTGGTGGTGAGCGTGCCGATGGTCAGCGACCAGCCGTCGATCAGCACAAACAGCATCAGCTTAAAGGGCAGCGAAACAATCAGCGGCGACAGCATCATCATCCCCATCGCCATCAGTACGCTTGCGACAATCAGGTCGATAACCAGAAACGGGATGTAAATCATAAAGCCAATCTGGAAAGCGGTTTTCAGCTCGCTCAACACATAGGCGGGCACCACGATAGAGAGATCCTGGTCGGCGGCATTGCCCTTCGCGCCTCCGATGGTCATGATTTGCGCCATCGCTTTTTTGTCGGTCTGCGCCAGCATAAAGCGTTTGAGTGGCGTCGCGGCGGTGCTTAACGCATCGGTCAGGGTAATCTGATCGTTTTCGAACGGCACTACTGCGTGGTCGTAAATATTGAGCCAGATGGGGCGCATCACCAGCATGGTGAGGGAGAGCGCAATGCCAATCAGAATGCGGTTTGGCGGCGTTTGTTGCAGCCCTAGCGCCTGGCGCAGCAGCGACAGCACGATAATAAAGCGCGCAAAGCAGGTCATCATCAGCGCCATCGTCGGCAGCAAACCGACGAGGGTCATCAGAATCAGTACCTGAATTTTGACGCTGTACTCCTGAGTGTTGCCGTGGGTGACCACGTTAAGCAGCGCAATATCGCCGCCCTGGGCGATTGCCAGCGGCGCAAGCGCCAGCAGCCCAAGGCCCAGCGTCAGTTGAGTGCGGCGTTTCATGGTGCCAGGTCGTTGATATCGCGGGTGTTAAATTCCAGCACGCGCAGGCCGTACTTCTCGTTGACCACCACCACTTCCGCTTTGCCCAGCAGGATATTGTTCACTTTAATATCCAGCGGCTCCCCGGCGAGTTTATCCAGCTCAATCACCGTGTCGTCGTCGATGTTAAGGAGGTCGGCTAACATGATCTCCACCGACGACACTTCCAGCGTTAAGGTCACCGGAATGCGTTTTAGCAGCGTCATCGAGTCGGAAAAACGGTCTTCCAGGCGGGGGACCAGCGTTTCAGCGTCGGCGGATTTTGCGACAGGCGCAACTTCATCGGTGAGGCCAAAATCCCCGGCTAAAATATCTTCTTGCTTACTCATGGCTATTCTCATTTTTGCCCGCCAGCTCCGACAAAAACAGTTTGTCTTTGTCTTCCACAATCAGGGCGCTAAATAATTCAGATTGCCCAATCGCCACCGGGAACGTTTCTCCCAGCGAGATGGGTAAAATATCCCCGGCTTTTATCTGCGTGAGATCCGCGACATTCATCGATAGCTCGGCGATTTTGACGTTCAGGGTCAGCGGCAGGGAGCGGATGATCTCTTTAATCAGGGCCGGTTTATTGACGGATTTCGCCACCTGCTGCGGTTTACTGTGCTCGCTGTGGCGGATCAGATTTAAAATAAAATCGGTGTGGGCGTCGTCGAGCAAAATACGAAAACAGCTCTCTTCATCGCCCGCAAGGGTAAAGGTTAATTGATACGCCCAGTGGGTAATCACCGTGCTGCTGTCCAGCTTTAATTTCAGCGCAATACCGGAGGTTTGCAGATTAAATATCAGCGTGCAGATATCCAGCGCGAGTCGGTTCTTTAATCGTGTTTCGGTTTTGGTCGGCAGGCCGTTATGCGCTTTCGCCTCTTCAAGAGACGACTCCAGACCATAAAAATTGCCCAGCAGCATTAACAGCAAGGAGCGATCAATATCAAACGCCAGATGCCCGACCTGGGAAATCATTAGTTCAGCGTTTTTATTAATAATATCCATTTCGCAGCCAATCTTTTTTAAGGTGATATTGCTGCGATGCTTTTTGAGAAAGTAGCTGCCCAGATGCGAATCAATCACGTCAAAATTCCCCGTAAACAGGGGCGGCAGGTGATGGTAGGGGCGTCCGAGCCGATTACCTTCTAATTTAAAGATGCCTGGCGTTTTACTGTACTTCAGCATGGCTTACTTTCTCTGCTGTAATGGTATGGGCGATTTTGTGCACGCAAATCCGGCAGTGACACAAGGTGAGGTATTAAATAGAGGGGGAGTGAAAGGGGCAAATTATTAATAGGATGAAAAAATAATTAAATTATTAAAGGGCTAGATATCAGGCATCGTCATAACACATTGCACGAACCGTAGGCCTGATAAGACGCGCAGCGTCGCATCAGGCATCGGCGCACGATTGCCGGATGCGGCGTAAACGCCTTATCCGGCCTACATGGATAACTCATTGTTTACCATAAAATAATATTTTTATTATCGTTTAATTCGAACTTGTTAATCCCGCCGGTGATACGCTTCACAATATCCTGTTTTCTGTCGCTACTGATATCGTTCACCCTATGTCTGAACTTATTGCAACTGCCGCTTCCAGCATTAACGCTTTTACTCTGGCAAAGCGTGTCGCCGCATTTAACGTGCCGGTGCTCATTCAGGGCGAAACCGGCGCGGGCAAAGAATGCGTGGCGAAATATATTCACACCGTAGCCTTTGGTGAAAATGATAACGCGCCCTATATCGGCGTGAACTGCGCAGCGATCCCGGAAAACATGCTGGAAGCTACATTATTTGGCTACGACAAAGGCGCATTTACCGGCGCAATTGCCAGTGTGCCAGGAAAAATGGAACTGGCGAATAACGGCACCTTATTACTCGATGAAATTGGCGATATGCCGCTGGCGCTACAGGCCAAAATATTACGCGTATTGCAGGAGCAACAGGTTGAGCGATTAGGCAGCAACCGACAAATTAAACTCAATTTTCGCCTGATTGCCTGCACCAATAAAAACCTTGAACAGGAAGTGGCTGCCGGGCGTTTTCGTGAAGATCTCTATTATCGTCTGGCGGTTATTCCTATTACCATGCCGCCACTGCGTGAACGTCTGAACGATATTATTCCGCTGGCAGAGTCATTTATAAAAAAGTACTCCACGGTGCTGGTGAAAAATATCACCCTTTCAGAATCTACCCGCCGGGCGCTGCTCAATTACCGCTGGCCCGGCAACGTGCGCCAGCTGGAGAACGCCATTCAGCGGGGAATGATTTTAAATCGCGACGGCGTGATTTACCCGGATGCCTTAGGCCTGCCGGAAACGGACGTTGCCGACCGCAGCGAACTGCAATGGCCTGTTCAGCCCGCCGTCCACATTGCCGAAACCAGCGATTTGGGCCAGCACGGACGAAGCGCCCAGTATCAATATATCGCTGACCTGATGCGTAAATATCAGGGCAACCGCAGCAAAATCGCCGACCTGTTAGGCATTACCCCGCGCGCACTGCGCTATCGACTGGCCTCCATGCGCAAGCAAGGTATCGAAGTTTTCTCCTGACCCGGAAGTTAAAAATGAGCATTACCACAATCAACAGCACCATGCAGGCGCAAATCATGCAGGACGTGCAGCGGATGCAGGCCAACGCCCAGGCGCCGGTGCTACCCGCCATGACCTTCAGTTCCACAGACCCGGACGTGTCGTTTAACCGCATTATGTACGGCGCGCTTGGTCATGTTGATCAGTTCCAGCAGGTGGCGGAGCAGCAGCAAACGGCTGTCGACACGGGCAAAAGTGATGACCTGGCAGGTGCGATGATCGCCAGCCAGCAGGCGTCGCTCTCTTTCTCCGCGCTGGTGCAGGTGCGCAATAAAATCGCCACCGGGTTTAACGACCTGATGAGTATGTCGATCTAACCCTATGAATGCACAAATAAAGAAGTTAACCCAGGCGTTTCCGGCGTTTCGACTGCGTCTCGTAGATAACAAACGCTGGGCGTTGATGGCGGGAGTGGGGCTTGCCGTGGCGGCGACGGCGATTATCGTCAGCGTGCTGTGGACCGGTAATCGCGGCTACGTTTCGCTCTACGGACGCCAGGAAAATCTGCCCGTGTCGCAGATTGTCACGGTGCTGGACGGCGAAAAGCTCAGCTACCGCATCGACCCGCAGAGCGGGCAGATTCTGGTGCCGGAAGATGAACTGTCGAAAACGCGTATGACCCTTGCCGCGAAAGGCGTGCAGGCGATATTGCCCAGCGGCTACGAGCTGATGGACAAAGACGAAGTGCTCGGCAGCAGCCAGTTCGTGCAGAACGTGCGCTATAAACGCAGCCTCGAAGGGGAGCTGGCGCAGAGCATTATGTCGCTGGACGCGGTGGAGAGCGCGCGGGTGCATCTGGCGCTCAACGAAGAAAGCTCGTTTGTGGTCAGCGATGAGCTGCAAAACAGCGCCTCGGTGGTGGTGCGTCTGCACTACGGCGCGAAGCTGAATATGGACCAGGTGAACGCCATCGTGCATCTGGTTTCCGGCAGTATTCCGGGGCTGCAGGCCAGCAAAGTCAGCGTCGTCGATCAGGCGGGAAATCTGCTAACCGACGGCATTGGCGCGGGCGAGGCGGTCTCTGCCGCTACCCGTAAACGCGATCAGATCCTCAAAGACATTCAGGACAAAACCCGCGCCAGCGTGGCGAACGTGCTGGATTCGCTGGTCGGCAGCGGGAATTACCGTGTCAGCGTGATGCCGGATCTCGACCTCAGCACCATCGACGAAACTCAGGAACACTACGGAGACGCGCCGAAAATAAACCGCGAAGAGAGCGTGCTGGACAGCGACACCAATCAGGTGGCGATGGGTGTGCCCGGCTCTCTCAGCAACCGTCCGCCGGTTGCGGCGAATCAGATGACCAACGGCACGGAAGAAAATCGCTCGCCGGAAGCGTTATCCAAACACAGCGAAAGCAAGCGCGATTACTCTTACGACCGCAGCGTCCAGCATATTCAGCATCCCGGCTTTGCGGTGAAACGCCTCAACGTGGCGGTGGTGCTCAATCAAAACGCCCCGGCGCTGAAAAACTGGAAGCCGGAACAGACCACGCAGCTTACCGCGTTGCTGAACAATGCCGCCGGGATCGACGCGCAACGTGGAGATAACCTGACGCTTTCACTGCTTAACTTTGTCCCGCAGGTGGTCCCGGTCGAACCGGTGATCCCGCTGTGGAAAGATGACAGCGTGCTGGCCTGGGTGCGGCTGATTGGCTGCGGCCTGCTGGCGCTGTTGTTGCTGTTCTTTGTGGTGCGCCCGGTAATGAAACGCCTGACGGCGGTGCGTGCGCCGGTTATCACACCAGAACCGGAAGCTGTCAGCGAACCGTGGATCGCTATGCCGGAAGAGGAGCGCAAAAACGTCGATCTGCCGTCGCTGCCCGGCGATGACAGCCTGCCTTCGCAGAGTTCCGGCCTCGAAGTGAAACTCGAGTTCCTGCAAAAACTGGCCATGAGCGACACCGATCGCGTAGCCGAAGTTCTCAGACAATGGATCACCAGCAATGAGCGAATTGACAACAAATAAGAGCAACAGCTACCTGGAACAGGCGGCGATCCTGCTGCTGTGTCTGGGCGAAGAGGCGGCGGCGACGGTGATGCAAAAACTCAGCCGCGAAGAAGTAGTGCGCCTGAGCGAAAACATGGCGCGGCTTTCCGGCGTCAAAACCAGCATGGCGCGCAAAGTGATCAATAACTTCTTTGATGAGTTCCGCGAACAGAGCGGGATCAACGGCGCATCGCGATCCATGTTGCAGGGTATTCTCAACAAAGCCCTCGGCACCGAGATCGCCAGCAGCGTGATCAACGGCATCTACGGCGATGAGATCCGCTCGCGGATGGCGCGCCTGCAATGGGTGGAACCACGCCAGCTGGCGATGCTGATCTCCGAAGAGCATTTGCAATTACAGGCGGTGTTCCTCGCGTTTCTGACGCCGGAAATCTCGGCGGCGGTGCTCTCGTATCTCAATGAATCGGTGCAAAACGAAATTCTCTATCGGGTGGCGAAACTCAACGACGTTAACCGCGACGTGGTGGATGAACTGGACAGGCTGATCGAACGCGGCCTGTCGGTGCTCTCTGAACATGGCTCGAAGGTGAAAGGCATCAAACAGGCGGCGGATATCGTCAACCGCTTCCAGGGTAACCAGCAGGTGATCCTCGACCAGATGCGCGAGCGCGACGAAGAGGTGCTGGAGCAGCTCCAGGATGAGATGTACGACTTCTTTATCCTCAGCCGCCAGAACGAAGAGGTACGTCGACGTCTGCTCGACGAAGTGCCGATGGAAGACTGGGCGGTGGCGCTGAAAGGCACCGAAGCCCTGTTGCGGCGCTCGATTTACGCGGTAATGCCAAAACGTCAGGTGCAACAACTGGAAGCGATCACCGCGCGCCTGGGGCCGGTGCCGGTCAGCCGTATCGAACAGATCCGCCGCGAAATCATGGGCATCGCCCGTGAACTGGAAGAGGCGGGCGAAATTCAGCTACAGCTCTTTGCGGAACAGACGGCGGAGTAACCCATGACCATTGAAACACTGCGCGGGCGCTATCGCCTGCACCGCTTCCCGCCGCGCCAGCGTGCGGTGACCGGAGAACCGCTCACCGCCAGCATTAGCGCCGCCGATTACCAGCGCCAGTTGATGGACGGTTTTCAGGAAGGGCTGCAAAAAGGTTTTGCTCAGGGAATGACCGAAGGTCAGGAGCAGGGCTTTAGCGAAGGTCATCAGCAAGGTTTTGCCGAGGGGCGACGCCAGGGCTACACCGAAGGCAGTCTCGCCGGGCAGCAGGAAGGGCGCAAACAGTTTGTTGAGGCGGCGCAGCCGCTGGAAGCCATCACCGGTAAAGTGAACGACTTTCTCGCCCATATCGAACGTAAACAGCGGGAAGATTTGCTGCAACTGGTGGAAAAGGTGACGCGGCAGGTGATCCGCTGCGAACTGGCGCTGCAACCGACGCAGTTGCTGGCGCTGGTGGAAGAGGCGCTGGCGGCCTTCCCGGCGATGCCGGAAACCCTGCAAGTGATGCTGAGTACGGAAGAGTTTAACCGCCTGCGCGACGCGGTGCCGGAAAAGGTCAGCGAATGGGGGCTGACGCCTTCGCCGGATCTGCCACCGGGCGAATGCCGGGTGATCACCGACAAATCCGAACTGGATATCGGCTGCGAGCATCGCCTTGAACAATGCATGACCGCGCTGAAAGAAACACTCACGCCGGAGTCGCAGGGTGAGTGATTTTTCTGCGTTCGATAACGCCCTGCGCTCGCTGGAGTCGATCCCGCTGGCCCGCGTCGCCGGGCGGCTGGTGCGCCTTAACGGCATCCTGCTGGAGAGTGTCGGCTGCCCGCTAATGACCGGGCAGCTGTGCCGCATCGAAAGTGCCAATCACACGCTGATCGACGCGCAGGCCGTGGGCTTTAATCGCGACATCACCTATTTAATGCCGTTTAAACAGCCGGTCGGCCTGATGGCAGGCGCACGCGTCTTCCCGGAAGAAAAAGCCCACGACATCCTGATAGGCGAAAGCTGGTTAGGCCGCGTGGTGAATGGCCTCGGCGAACCGCTGGATGGCAAAGGCCGCCTGAACGGCAACGACCTTCTGCCGCCGTTGCCGCCCTCGGTTAATCCCTTAACTCGTCGTTCGGTAGACGAACCGCTGGACGTGGGCGTGAAAGCGATCAACGGCCTGCTGACCATCGGCAAAGGCCAGCGCGTCGGACTAATGGCAGGCAGCGGCGTCGGGAAAAGCGTGCTGCTGGGGATGATCACCCGCCAGACCAAAGCCGATATCGTGGTGGTTGGGCTGATTGGGGAACGCGGGCGCGAAGTGAAAGAGTTTATCGACCACTCGCTGGGCGCGGACGGGCTGGCAAAGTCTATCGTCGTCGTCGCGCCTGCCGATGAATCGCCGCTGATGCGTCTGAAAGCCACCGAACTGTGCCACTCCATCGCCGCCTGGTTTCGCGACCGCGGGCATCACGTCTTACTGCTGGTGGATTCCCTGACCCGCTACGCGATGGCGCAGCGGGAAATCGCCCTCTCGCTCGGCGAACCGCCCGCCACCAAAGGTTATCCGCCATCGGCATTCGGCATGATCCCCAAACTGGTCGAAAGCGCAGGCAACAGCGAAAGCGCGGGATCGATGACCGCCATCTACACCGTGCTGGCGGAAGGTGACGACCAGCAAGATCCGATTGTCGACTGCGCGCGCGCGGTGCTGGACGGGCATATCGTATTAACCCGCAAACTGGCGGAAGCGGGGCACTATCCGGCCATTGATATCGGCCAGTCGATCAGCCGCTGCATGAACCAGGTCACCAGCCTGGAACATCAGCAATCCGCCCGCGCGTTAAAGCAAAACTATGCCGCCTATATGGAGATCAAACCTCTGATCCCGCTCGGCGGCTATGTGGCAGGTGCCGACGCCAGCGTCGACAAAGCGGTGAAAATGTTTCCGGCCATTGAGCGATTTTTGCGCCAGGAGATGCGCGAACCCGCCTCCCTCGAACTGGTGCAAAGCCGCCTGCAAATCCTCTTTCCTTGTGCCAAAAAGGCAGAACAGTAACTATGCGACAAATCATCGACACCCTGGCGCAGTTGCAGCGCCTGCGGGATAAATCGGTCAAAGACAAAACCGTCGAGCTGGCAAAGCAAAAACAGATTTGCGCGGGTTATGACAACAATATCAAGGCGTTAGGCTACCTTGTCGAGAAAACATCTGCGGGTGCGGCGGTGTCGGTGGAATCGCTGAAAAACGTCAGCGGCTACAAAGGCACCCTGCGCAAGGTAATCGCCTGGCAGGAGCAGGAAAAAACGCTGGCCAATATCAAAGCCACGCGAATGCAGAAAAACCTCACGGCGGCGGCGTGCGAAGAGAAAGTAGTCGCCCTGACGCTGGACGACAAACGCCGCGAGCAACAAGAAAGCGCCACGGCGAAAGCGCAAAAAGCGGTGGACGACATCGCCGTGCAGTGCTGGCTGCGGCACAAATTAGCGGAGTAGCCATGAAAACGGTCATCACCTTCGGCACCTTCGATGTGTTTCATGTCGGTCATCTGCGCCTTTTACAACGCGCCCGCGCATTGGGCGAGCGGCTGCTGGTCGGCGTATCGTCCGACGCCCTGAACATCGCCAAAAAGGGCAGGGCACCGGTTTACCATCAGGATGACCGCATGGCGATCATCGCCGGGCTGGCGTGCGTGGATGGCGTATTTCTGGAAGAGTCGCTGGAGCAAAAAGCGGAGTATTTGCGCGGGTACAGTGCGGATATTTTAGTGATGGGGGATGACTGGGCAGGGAAGTTTGACAGCTTTGCGTATATTTGTGAGGTGGTCTATTTCCCCCGCACGCCGTCGGTGTCGACGACGGGGATTATTGAGGTGATTAGAGGGCTTTTATAAAGTACTAAAACAGAGATGTATTTTCTTGCCGGATGCGCGGTTTACCCCAGCGCCTCCACAATCACAATCGCCGCCCGTTCTCCCGCCTTGCCATCCATAAACGCATCGCAATAGTGATGGCGAATCTCCGTAAGCCGCGCCTGCACCGACCCCCAGTCAAACGCCTCTGACAACAAATAACGCAGTTCTGCAACATCATGAGCAACCGGCAATATTTCGCGGATTCGCTGGTCGGCGCTCTCTGCCGTGGAATAACTTTTCTCACCGTCGAGCAAATCATTCATGCCCGGAAAGTCGAGCAGGATCACCCGCTTATCAACGTGGATAGCATCGAAAATAAACCCGCTGTTATCGGTCAGCACGTAATCGGCTTTTGCCAGCAGCGCCAGCGTGTGGCGGGCGGAGTCGGTGCGCTGTTTTAAATGCCTGCGCACCAGGGCCAGCGATGCTGCTTCTTCCGGGCGTGAGCAGGTGCCATGGTGCAGTTTGCAAATCAGGTTCACATCACCGCTCAAGCGGCCCAATTTTTCAGCCCAGTGGGGCAGGGAGCTTAATGCGCCAAACGTTGGGGCATAGAGCACCGTAGGTTTACGGTAATCTGATTGGATGTTTTCCGGCAACGCGCGATCGAACGTGCCGTTATGCCAGGCGTCGAAGCGCGGGTTGCCGACCACTTTTGCGCTGCCGAAATGCGCCAGCGCCTGCTGACTGTAGTGGCTATAACACAAAATGCTTTGGTAAAAACGATTCCAGTCGGCGTGGTTCCACGTCTCTTTGGCTAAGCCGTACATAGCGCGGATGTTCACCGCCGCCAGGCCATTGAGCGCAGGCGTGTGGTAGGGGCTGACCAGGCATTTCACCCGCTGACCATGTGTCTGCATTTCTGACAGACGCATACCTTTAAGCTGCGGATCGTCGATGTTTTTCAGTGTTTCCAGCATCTCATCAAGAAACGGTTTAAACACGCGGTCATTGATCACTAGTGTGCAGCTCTGCCCCTGCGCCTGTAGAGCGGTGATGATTGGGCGGTACAGCGTGTAGTGGAATGAGGTTTCCATAAAAAAGCCGATGGTATCGGCGATGGGTAATGTAGATGGCTTGGTGGCTACGGGTAACTTATTGAAATAGTGAGCAATATTATCAGTCGTTTTTTTCTCGATATCACTAAAACCCGGTCGCTGGTAGCAAAGGCTCGGGTAACAGGCCAGCCATTTGTCGGCGCGTAGCAGCGGCTGCCAGCAGGCTTCCAGCGAGTGCTCATCGTTGCTCATCTGCTGCGCCAGTTGCGGGTAGTAGCGGCTGTTCACCAGATACGCGCACACTTTGCGGCAGTCCCGCGCGTGCACCAGCCCCGGCAAACTTTTTAGCATCGTTCCCTGCGAAATTTCGCCACCGAGGATCATCACCTGCCAGGGAATTTTCGCCAGGCTCGCCAGCAGCGTGTTCAGTACCTGAATATGTTTCTCCTGCTTGAGAATAACCGCGTCATCTTCCAGCAGCAGGTAGTTTTGCCAGCCGTGCTGTTGCGCCAGGCGCAGCGCCTGTAAGTGCGACTGACGGCGGCCCCGTTGACCGTTTTCATCTTCACTGGCGGCAAGGCGGGTGATCTTCTCAGGTGGAATATGCAGCAATGCCAGTTCTTCACGGATCTGTTGTAAGCGATCCGGGCGTTTATCCAGATTCAGCAGAACGATCTGATCGATCGCCTGATGGTTGATCGCCTGGTGATGAGTGGCGTTATGCAGACTCAGATAAGCATTGCGCAGCAGCGGATCGCGGACGATATCCGTAAGCGCCGCGTTTACTGGCGTGCTGGCCCCGAGAATAAAATCTTTATCAAAGGTGTTGTGACTATGCGAGATACACAGAATCGTGCGCTCGCCGGGCAGTTGCAGCGGGTTTACGCTGAAATTGTCGGTGAAACGTTTCTCTTCGCCTAAATTGCAATCATCGTCGTAACGGTGCTTTTTCAGGTAGTTACGGTGATAGCAAAAGGTGCCGTTGAGGATGTTATGCGGGCCAAAGCTGCGGCTTTGAAAGATGCGGTTGATGTGGCTGTACCAGATGGGGATCTGATCGGAGCCGGAGATGAGCGCCCGGTGTTTTTGCATCATGGCGATGGTGTAAGAGATTTTATCTGCCGGGTAGTAGTCGTCATCGTCCATGCAGAGGATGTATTCGCCGCGCGCCAGTTCGTTGAGCATGTTGCGTTTTTTGCCCAGCGGCAGTTTTTCCGGGTGATGGATGTAGCGGATGTTAAAGGCTTCCGGCGTGCCATTGGTCAGGCGGTCGATGATGTGTTGATGGCTTTGTGGGGAATCGTCGAGGATGATGAGTTCGCGGCGGTCTGCCGGGTAATCCTGATAGCGGTACATATAGAGCAGGTACGGCAGGAATGCGCCGCGGTTCCAGGTTGGCGTGACGACGCTGACAAACGGTTTTTCGCGGTGGGTGTTGAGTGTTTTGATGATGGTTGGTGTTGGCATGGTGTTTGGGTGAGTTAATGGGTGAATGTGATGAATGTGCGCGCTGATGCCCTCACCCCAACCCTCTCCCACAGGGAGAGGGAGAAAATCAGCGCCGATTTTAACACTGTGCTCGATCGGTCCCCTCGCCCCTTTGGGGAGAGGGTTAGGGTGAGGGGCAAAGCGCGCACAGAGCGACTCACGTTAGCAGCGAAAACGCTGAAAGCAGCGGGTCGGCGGCACATAACGACTGAATTTGCTGGCGAACCAACAGCGCATTTTCACTGGCTCGCCAGCGTTCAAACATGGCAAAGAGGGCGAAAATATCCTCCTGCCGCAGCGAAGAACCATCCAGCGTCCATAAACTGATTAACGTGCGGAGGAGATAAAAATCGCACACCAGCGGGAAATAATCCGCCCCGTCAGTCTGCCCAATCACATCGTGGTAAACGCGGTAAATCAGCCAGTTACGCATCATCCAGGGCGCGGTGGCAAAATGCTGTTGCCAGGTGGTTTGCCACTGCGTCTGAAGCTGCTGTTGTAACAGGGCTTCGCTGTTAGCGTCATGCAGCGTCAGCAAAGGCATCTGCAACGGCAGCGAAGTTTTGCGCGGGCTTTCCGGCAAAATCGACCAGTCAAACGTAAAACTCCCGAGTAACGTGGCCAGGTGACGCGCCAGCTGTGGCACGGGCGGCAGCTGGGCGAACTGTGCCTGTAGGATGCCTTTTTTCGCATGATCGGCCAGCGCCTGCGGCAGCGTCGTCAAACGGGCAAGAATATCTCCGTCTCTGCCCGGCATTTTACTGGCGCGGGAGAGCAGGATACCGACGGCATACAATGACAGTTCTGGTGTTAAATCACGGAGCGTGAGGGTACTCAAAATCACCTGGTTTACTATCGCATCGCGCGCGGAAAGCTCTGCGGCATTTTCTTCCACAGGACGGTAGGTGAGCTGTAAATCAAAGGCCCTGACATCGTTGAGCACCGCTTCGCAGCTGGCAATATCGGTCAATGACAGGCTCAGGCGAATCTCGTTTTTCCACACCTTGCGGACGTATAAAGGCGAACCGGGGTGACGCGCTAAAAATTTGCGCACGTATTCCGGTTCGTAACATTCAATAAAACTCATAGGTGGCTTCCAGTCTTTAATGCTGTGCAGAATGTGCAATAAGCGTGCCGAGATTTTTTGTAATCAAAAACAAAGGATTGAGAATCAGGCGGAAAATCCGTTTCCGCTATGGGGAAGGTATGCGCGTTATTCCTGATAGAGAAAATCTGCTTCGCTGCCTAAAAATGACTGAATAAATTCATACTGGCGAATCAACAGCTCGCCGTTTTTATCGTTGTAGGTTTTGCAGCGTTCCGCTTTTTGCTCAAGGCGTTGCCACAATTGTTGTGCTGCCGCTTTTTGGACCGCCGGAAGCCAGGCAAACACCTGCGCCAGACCGTCACGATTTACGCTAACACCGAGCATTTTCAGCAGGCTATGCCGCTGATGGCTATGCCCATGCAACTGTTCATAGTGATGGGTTATCTCCTCGTTTACCGCCAGCAACTCTTCGCTGGCGCGGCGAATCATGCAGATCCGCTGGCGCTGAAGAAGTTCGCGCAGGGAATCATACAGAGCGTCGTCGGCACGAATTCCCTGCAACAACGCCTTCACCTGTTGTAACCGGATACTCACTTCATCGGCCTCTTAGTTCTGGAAAAAACTCAGCATGTCGCTGGCTAACTGTTCGGTGTCCACTTGTAGACTGCCAGAGGCCAGCATCGCCTGCATTTGCGCCACTTTGTCGCTGTCGATATCGCTCTCTTGCTGGTCGTTCAGCGTTTGCTGGGCGGACTGCAATCCCGCCTGAGTAATGTCGTCGGCGCTCAGCGTCGTGGTGGTGGTCGCCGTGGTTTTGCGCGGCTGGCTGGAGCCTGCCGTTGTGGCTGTCGGGCGATTGCCTGGCATAGTCGGGGTGATTTTCATCGCAACCTCGTCTCGGTAATTGGGTGGGTTACTGCGGTAAAGCGGTTAACAGGCGGCAAAACTTTAATCGTTAGCGCAAATTACTCCGCGCTTACCGTTGTCACCACGCCGCTTTCCGCCACCATTGCGCTGATGACCCGCTGGCTGCTGGCGTTACGCACTTTCACCATCTCGCCTTTGCGGCCATTTTTCAGCGCCACGCCGGGCATCGAGGCGGTGATCCCCGCGCTCTGGTAAACAATCATCACCGGTTGATCGCGCCCGACCAGCACCGGAGACACGAGTTCTTCTTTGGTGATTGGCCTGCCGGGTTGCAGGGCGTGTTTACTGCTGAAACCAATCGCGTCATCGAGAACCATCAACACATCGCGGCGCTGGGCGCTGACGTTGTAGGGCTTAAGCTCCACATCATTCGCGGTGAGCGGCGTATCGCGGGCAACCAGTGACTTCGTCATTACCACCGGCACCAGTACATCCGGGCGCACCGCCACGTTCATCTGCCAGCTTTGCGGGCAACTGACGGTGAAGTTCATCCGGTTGAGGGCGATTTCCGCAGGCGAAGTCAGCGTGACGCCGGGTGTTTTAGTACAGGGCGCGGCGGTCGCAATCTGCGAGGGAATGTAGATCTTAAAGGTGTAGCGATAGTCATGCCACTGCCGCTGCTGCGCCAGCGATTCAATTTTTTGGCTCGCGGCATTCAGCACCTGGGCGTTGACTTGTTCCCGCGCGCTGTGTTGCACGGGATGGACGGCGGCGTAGCCCGGTAAGGCTAGCGCCAGAAGGAAATAAAACTTCCGCCTGCAAAATTGAAAACTCATAAACCCTTTCTCATCAGTGACTTAAAAAATGGCATGGCGATTGCTTAGCGTATGCGGATTGAAGCAGGAGTGACGCAGGAAATGGGGATCAGTTTTCAACAAGCATTGGGAGTACATCCGCAGGCAGTGAAGTTACGTCTTGAGAGGACCGAGCTACTGACTGCGAATCTGGCGAATGTCGATACGCCAAATTTCAAGGCTAAAGATATTGATTTTGCCAGGGAGATGCAACGGGCAAATAACGCGGTGGTGGATGTCCAGTACCGTGTGCCGATGCAGCCGTCGGAAGATGGCAACACCGTGGAACTGAACAGCGAACAGGCGCGGCTTTCACAAAATAGTATGGATTATCAAAGCAGTTTGACCTTTCTGAATCTGCAAATCAGCGGTATCAGAGAGGCCATTGAAGGGAAATAAGCATGTCATTTACTGATATCTATCAGATTTCCGGCTCGGCGATGACGGCGCAAACGCTACGTCTGAATACCGTTGCCAGTAACCTGGCGAATGCCAATGCGCCCGCCAGCAGCGAGGCGCAGGCGTATAAAGCGCGCAGCCCGGTGTTTGCCGCGGTGTATCACCACAGCCTGCTGGCGGGTACACATCGTCATGCCATTGACGGTGCCAGCGTGCAGGTACAGGACGTGCTGCAAACCGGCGGGGCGGTGAAACGCTATGAACCGCATTCGCCGCTCGCCGATGCTAACGGTGATGTCTGGTATCCCGACGTCAACGTGGTGGAACAGATGGCGGACATGATGTCGGCCTCGCGCGATTTCGAAACCAATGTCGATGTGCTCAACAACGTGAAAAGTATGCAGCAAAGTTTGCTGAAACTGGGAGAAGCCTGATGAATACCCTGGCGCTGAATGCGCAATCGCCGCAACCCACCGCCACGGCGGAAAGCAACAACGTGGCGGCCAGCGACACGCAAAGCAGCAGCGATAGCTCGCCCGTCGATACTTTCCTGACGCTGTTTGTCGCCGAGATCCAAAACCAGGACCCAACCGACCCGACCGACGCTACCGAATATATCGACCAGCTGTCGTCGATGGCGCAGGTGGCGATGATGGAAGAGATGAGCGTGCAGGCGAATACCAATGCGGTGCTGATGAGCAACATCCAGGTGATGGCGCTCGGTAACCTGGTGGGCGACGACATTATGGTGCAGACCACCGCCTTGCAGGTGAGCGACCAGACCATTAACGGTCGCGCCACGCTTGACGACGCCTGTACCACTGCCGATCTCCACTTTACCGATGCCGCAGGCGATGACTACACCGTCTCGCTGATCCCGCAAGGGAGTTCGTCCGTCGGGCCAGGCCAGGTCGATTTCTCGGTGAATCCCGCCGATTACGGCATCCCGCCGGGCGATTACGACGTCTCGGTGGTCACCAACACCGGGGAAGAAGAGGTGCCGATTGAAGTCTCCGGCGAAGTGGAAGATGTGCGCATCCCGCTCGACGGCAGCTCTCCGGTGCTCAACGTTGCAGGCGTGGGCGAAGTACCGTTCACCATGATTAGCCAGTTTGGCGTACCCGATGCCGACAGTGATGTGGCGTGATGTCCGGTGCCAAATTGCCTGATGCGCTTCGCTTATCAGGCCTACATGAAACTGCAATGTATTGAATCTGCATGGTTTTGTAGGCCGGATAAGGCGTTCACGCCGCATCCGGCAAAACAACGGACACGCTGTCAAAATTTGAATTAACAGGAAGACACAATGAGTTATGAAATTGCCGCAACGGGGCTGAATGCCGTTAACGAACAGCTCGACGGGATCAGTAACAACATCGCCAACGCCGGAACGGTGGGCTATAAGTCGATGACTACCCAGTTTTCCGCCATGTATGCCGGAAGCCAGGCGATGGGCGTCAGTGTGGTGGGCACCGCGCAGAGCATTTCGCGCGGCGGTTCGCTGATCTCCACCGGTAATGCGCTGGATCTGGCGATTAACGACGACGGGTTTTTTGTTACCTGCGACAGCGCGGGCAATATCTCGTATACCCGCGCCGGATCGTTTGAAACCGACAAAAACGGCTATATCGTTAACGCCTCGGGCGACTATTTACAGGGTTATCCGGTCGATGACAGCGGCACCCTGCAAACCGGTACGGTGACGGATATCCAGATCAAAACCGGCAATATCCCGGCGCAGGCCAGCAGCAGCCTGACCTTTACTGCCAACTTCGATGCCAGCGATGCGGCTATCGACCGTACAACCGTGCCGTTCGATCCAACCAACAGCAGCTCGTATACAGACAGCTACACCACCACGGTGTATGACTCATTGGGTAACGAACACTCGGTATGCCAGTACTTCACTAAAACCAGCGATAACACCTGGGAAGTGCAATACACCTTCGACGGTCAGCAGCAGACTGGCGTTCCGGCGACGACCTTAATCTTCGACCCGAACACCGGTAAGCTGACTTCGCCAACCACGCCGCAGACCATTGAGTTCCAGACCGACGCCGCCGCACCTATCGACTTAACCGTCGATTACACCACTTGTACGCAATACGGCTCGGACTTCTCGGTCACCACCAATGCCGCCAACGGCTACGCCTCCGCAACGCAAAACGGCGTGCAGGTTGATGACGATGGCAAAGTTTACGCCACCTACAGCAACGGCGAGCGCATGTTGCAGGGGCAGGTGGTGCTGGCGACTTTCCCGAATGAAAACGGACTCGAAGCGGTGAGCGGCACCGCGTGGGTACAAACCGGGGAATCCGGCACCCCGCTGATTGGCGTTCCTGGCTCCGGCACTTGCGGCACGCTCTCATCGGGCGTGCTCGAAAGCTCTAACGTCGATATCACCAGCGAACTGGTCAACCTGATGACCGCCCAGCGTAACTATCAGGCCAACACCAAAGTTATCGCTACCAGCACACAGCTCGATGACGCGCTGTTCCAGGCAATGTAATGGACCGTTTGATTTATACCGCCCTGAGCGGGGCTTCTCAGACTTTGTACGAGCAGCAAATTAGCGCCAACAACCTGGCGAACGTCAACACCAACGGTTTTCGCGCCGATATGGCGATGGCGACCAACAACAAGGTGAAAGGCGGCGGCTTCGACACGCGCTATATGGCGCAGGAAGGGGCCAGCGGCGTGAACGACAGCACGGGTGTGGCGGAGAAAACCGAACGCCCGCTGGACGTGGCGATTCAGGGGGCAGGTTACATTGCGGTGCAGGATAAAAACGGCAACGAAGTGTATACCCGCAACGGCAACATTCAGCAGGACGACCAGGGGCAACTGACTATCGACGGCAATCTGGTGCTGGGGGATAACGGGCCGATCATTCTGCCGCCGAACGCCATCGCTTCGTTTGGCAGCGACGGCACGCTGTCGGTGACGCCCGATGACGGCGACGTGACCGCGACGATGGATATCGATCGCCTGAAGCTGGTGGATATCCCGGTCGCTAACCTGGCAAAAAATCCTGAAGGGATGCTGGTGACTGCCGACGGCGTACCGGCCCAGCGCGATGAAAATATCAAAGTCAGCGGCGGTTTTCTCGAAGGCAGCAACGTCTCAGCGGTGAGCGAAATGATGTCGTCCATCGCCATGAACCGCCAGTTTGAAGCGCAGATCAAGATGATGAAAACCGCCGAAGATATCAGCGACGCGGGCAACCGCTTATTGCGCGGCTCGTAACCGCACATCGTAGGCCGGATAAGGCGTTCACGCTGCATCCGGCAACCGCGGCCCAAAAATAACACGGAATTTACCACCATGAACGCAGCATTATGGATCAGCAAAACCGGCCTCTCGGCGCAGGATGCTGAAATGAGCGCGATTGCCAACAACATCGCCAACGTTAATACCACCGGCTTCAAGCGCGACCGGGTGATGTTTCAGGATCTGTTCTACCAGACCCAGGAAGCGCCGGGCGCGATGCTCGACCAGAACAACATCATGCCGACCGGGCTGCAATTCGGTAGCGGCGTGCGCATTGTCGGTACCCAGAAAACCTTCACCGAAGGCAACGTCGAAACCACCGACAACGCGATGAATGTCGCCATTATGGGGCAGGGATTTTTGCAGGTGCAAAAGGCTAACGGCGATATCGCCTATACCCGCGATGGCAACTTGCAGGTGAACGCCGACGGCGTGCTGACCAACTCGCAGGGCTTGCCGTTGCAGCCGGAAATCGACGTTCCGGCAGGGGCCACCAACGTCGCGTTTGGTGAGGATGGCACAGTGACGGCGATCTTACCCGGCGACAGCGACGCGACCGAGTTAGGGCAACTGACGCTGGTTAACTTCGCCAACCCGGCGGGGCTTTCCGCCGAGGGCGACAACCTGTATCTGGAAACCGCCGCCAGCGGTCAGCCGACAGAAGGTGTGCCGGGCGAAGATGGGCTTGGCACTTTGCAGGACAACGCACTGGAAGGCTCGAACGTGGATATCGTCAACGAAATGGTGGCGATGATTACGGTGCAACGCGCGTACGAGATGAACGCCAAAATGGTGTCGGCGGCGGACGATATGTTGCAGTACATCAGCCAGACGCTGTAAGGCGAAATGTCGGATGCGACGCTGACGCCCTTGTAGGCACGATAAGCGAGTGGACGGTGCACATAGTTTGGTTGATTAACCGTTTATAAACCGTCCACACGCGCATCGGGCAATGTGCACACGCTTGTTGTCGGATGCGACGCTGACGCGTCTTATCCGACCTACAAGAGCACATAACTCACTGTATTTAAAACAGGCAGAACGTGAAAAATTATCTCTGGCTGGTGGCACTGCTTCCCCTGCTTAGCGGGTGTGAATCGCAGGCCATTCTGGTCAAAAAAGACGACGCATACTTTGCGCCACCGAAAACCGAAGCACCGCCTCCGGCAGACGGGCGTGCTGGCGGTGTATTTGAAACTGGCTACAACTGGTCGATGACCGCCGATCGGCGGGCTTATCGCGTGGGCGATATCCTGACGGTGATCCTCGAAGAATCCACCCAGTCGAGCAAACAGGCGAAAACCAACTTCGGCAAAAGCAACACCGTCGATATCGGCGCACCGACCATTTTTGGTCACACTAAAGATAAGCTTTCCGGCTCTATCGACGCCAACCGCGACTTTGACGGCAGCGCCACTTCCCAGCAGCAGAACAGCCTGCGCGGGGAGATCACCGTTTCCGTCCATGCGGTGCAGCCCAACGGCATCCTGGAAATTCGCGGCGAGAAATGGCTCACCCTCAACCAGGGCGATGAGTACATCCGCTTAAGCGGCCTGGTGCGCGCCGACGACATCCAGAACGACAACTCGGTTTCCTCCCAGCGGATCGCCGACGCCCGTATCTCCTATGCCGGACGTGGCGCGTTAAGCGACGCCAATGCCGCAGGCTGGCTGACGCGGTTGTTTAACCATCCTCTGTTCCCGATTTAATGCCGGAGAGTGCAATGCAAAACTGGATAAAAACAGTGGTCGTAGCCGTAAGCCTGGCGCTACCCGGCGTGGTGCTGGCGCAATCGCTGGAGTCACTGGTTAACGTACAGGGCGTGCGTGAAAACCAACTGGTCGGCTACAGCCTGGTGGTCGGCCTCGACGGTACCGGTGATAAAAACCAGGTCAAATTCACCAACCAGACCATCACCAATATGCTGCGCCAGTTCGGCGTGCAATTGCCGAATAAAATCGACCCGAAGGTGAAAAACGTCGCCGCAGTGGCGGTGAGCGCCACGTTGCCGCCGATGTACTCGCGCGGGCAGACCATTGATGTCACCGTCTCGTCGATTGGCGATGCGAAAAGTATTCGTGGCGGCACCTTGCTGCTGACGCAGTTGCACGGCGCAGATGGTGAAGTGTATGCCCTGGCACAGGGCAGCGTGGTGGTCGGCGGGATGAACGCCACCGGGGCCAGCGGTTCCAGCGTAACGGTTAATACGCCAACCGCCGGGTTAATTCCTAACGGCGCGACGGTGGAGCGCGAGATCCCCAGCGATTTTCAGATGGGCGATACCATCACGCTTAATCTGAAACGCCCGTCGTTTAAAGACGCCAACAACATAGCGGCGGCGATTAACGCCTCGTTTGGCGGGATTGCCATGGCGCAGAGTTCCACCAACGTTACCGTACGCGCGCCCACCAGCCCCGGCGCGCGGGTGGCGTTTATGTCGCAACTGGACGATGTGCAGGTGCAGGCGGAGAAAATCCGCGCCCGTGTGGTGTTCAACTCGCGCACCGGCACGGTGGTAATGGGCGATGGCGTTGCGCTACACGCGGCGGCGGTATCGCACGGCAGTTTGACCGTTTCGATTAACGAAACCAGCAACGTCAGCCAGCCGAATGCCTTTGCGGGCGGGCGCACGGCGGTAACGCCGCAGAGCAATATCGCGGTGAATCATGCCCGTCCGGGCGTGGTGAGTTTGCCGGAGTCGAGCAGCCTGAAAACGCTGGTCAATGCGTTGAACAGTTTAGGCGCGACGCCGGACGACATTATGTCGATTTTGCAGGCGCTGCATGAAGCGGGTGCGCTGGATGCCGATCTGGAGGTGATCTGATGAAAATCAACGCCAGCGGCGGGATTGACGGCAGCGATGCATTAATGGGGCCGAAGGTTCAGGCTAATGATATTAAGCAGGCCGCGGAACAGTTTGAGGCGATTTTTTTACGCAACATGCTGAAAGAGATGCGCAAAACCAACGAGTTGTTTGATTCGAAAGATAACCCATTTAACAGCGATTCGGTGCGCATGATGCAGGGGTTTTATGACGATGAGTTGTGTAACACCCTGGCGCAGCAGCACGGGATTGGGATCGCGGCGATGATTGTGAAGCAGTTGTCGCCAAAGCATAAATGAGGCTCCGACGTTCGGTGCCTGATGCGACGCTGGCGCGTCTTATCAGGCCTACGAGTCGCCCGTATGTAGGCCGGATAAGGCGTCCACGCCGCATCCGGCGTTCGGCACCCGGTTTACGGAACTTAAGAATCCCCAACTTTACGCCGCTTTTAACCGGCACGATTTACCGGTAAGGATCCAACATGGACATGATTAACATCGGCTACAGCGGTGCATCAACCGCGCAGGTGGAGCTGAACGTCACGGCGCAAAACACCGCTAACGCCATGACCACGGGCTACACCCGTCAGGTGGCGGAGATCAGCACCATCGGTGCCAGCGGCGGTTCGCCGAACAGCGCCGGTAACGGCGTACAGGTCGACAGCATTCGCCGCGTCTCCAACCAGTATCAGGTGAATCAGGTGTGGTATGCCGCCAGCGATTACGGCTATTACAGCACCCAGCAGGGGTATCTCAGCCAACTGGAAGCAGTACTAAGCGACGATAACAGCAGCCTGAGCGGCGGCTTCGATAACTTCTTCGCCGCCCTTAACGAAGCGACCACCAGCCCCGATGATTCCGCCCTGCGCGAGCAGGTGATCAGCGAAGCCGGGGCGCTGTCGTTGCGTATTGATAACACGCTCGATTACATCGACTCGCAAAGCACGGAAATCATCAGCCAGCAGCAGGCGATGGTGTCGCAAATCAATACGCTCACCAGCGGCATTGCCAGCTATAACCAGCAAATCGCGCAGGCCGAAGCCAACGGGGATAACGCCTCTGCGCTGTATGACGCCCGCGACCAGATGGTGGAAGAACTCAGCGGGATGATGGATGTGCAGGTCAATATCGACGATCAGGGCAACTACAACGTCACCCTGAAAAACGGTCAGCCACTGGTGAGCGGGCAGCAAAGTTCGACCATCGCGCTGGAAACCAACGCCGACGGCACGCCGACCATGTCGCTGACCTTCGCTGGCACCACCTCGACGATGACCACCGACACTGGAGGTTCATTAGGCGCACTGTTTGATTATCAAAACGATGTGCTGACGCCGTTGACCGACACCATCAACAGCATGGCCTCGCAGTTTGCCGATGCGGTCAACAACCAGCTGGCGCAGGGCTACGATCTCAACGGTAACCCCGGCGAGCCGCTGTTTATTTATGACGCCAGCAATGCCGATGGCCCACTGACCGTTAACCCGGATATCACCGCCGATGAGCTGGCGTTTTCCAGTTCGCCGGACGAAAGCGGTAACAGCGACAACCTGCAGGCGCTGATCAACATCTCCACCGAACCGCTGGAAATTGCCAATCTTGGCAGTGTGACGGTCGGGCAGGCGTGCTCGTCAATCATCAGCAATATCGGCATTTACAGCCAGCAAAACCAGACGGAAGTCGATGCCGCGTCCAATGTCTATTCCGCAGCGCAAAACCAGCAGAGCAGCGTCAGCGGCGTCAGCATGGACGAAGAGGCGGTTAACCTGATCACCTATCAACAAATTTATGAAGCCAATCTGAAAGTCATTTCCGCCGGGGCCGAGATTTTCGATTCGGTGCTGGAAATGTGCAGCTAAGCGGGAGCACGAGAATGCGAGTAACCACCCAACAAACCTACGTCTCGAT
The DNA here is from genome assembly GCF_019375075.1 of Escherichia sp. XD33. Taxonomy (NCBI): domain Bacteria; kingdom Pseudomonadati; phylum Pseudomonadota; class Gammaproteobacteria; order Enterobacterales; family Enterobacteriaceae; genus Escherichia; species Escherichia sp. XD33. The sequence goes on along the minus strand of NZ_JAENDM010000024.1, from coordinate 26,340 downwards.
GACGCAAAGTTTTAATAATCTCTCCGGCGATCTGGCGCATGTGGTCGAACAGATGGCAACCGGTAAGGAAATTTTGCAGCCGTCTGATGACCCGATCGCCGCCACGCGCATCACCCAGTTAAACCGCCAACAGTCGGCGATTGAGCAGTATCAGAGCAATATCGACTCCGCGTCGGCGGGGTTAAGCCAGCAGGAGTCGATTCTCGATGGCGTCAACAACAGCCTGCTGGCGGTGCGTGACGACCTGCTGGAAGCGGCGAACGGCACCAATACCGCCGATTCGCTCGCAAGCCTCGGGCAGGATATTGAGTCGCTCACCGAATCGATGGTCGCGGCGCTCAATTATCAGGACGAAGACGGGCACTACGTGTTTGGCGGCACCATCAACGATCAGCCGTCGATTGTGGCCGTGGACGATGACGGCGATGGCGTGACCGACAGCTATAGCTACCAGGGCAACAGCGACCACCGACAGACCACCGTTTCGAACGGCGTGGAAGTGGATACCAACGTGGCGGCGAGCGATTTCTTCGGTAGCAATTTAGATGTGCTCAACACGCTCAATTCGCTCTCTCAGGAGTTGCAAGCCCCCAACGTTGACCCGGCCGATCCGCAGGTGCAGAGCGATATTCAGAACGCCGTTGATGTGGTGGACACCGCCTCGGACGATCTCAACGCCTCGATTGCGTCGCTCGGCGAGACGCAGAACACCATGTCGATGCTGAGCGATGCGCAGACCGATATCTCTACCTCTAATGATGAGTTGATTGGTTCATTGCAGGATCTCGATTACGGCCCGGCGTCGATCACCTTTACCGGACTGGAAGTGGCAATGGAAGCTACCCTCAAGACTTACTCGAAAGTGAGTGAGTTGAATTTGTTCAGCGTTCTCTAACTCTTTCAGGAACAGTATGCAGGTCGGACTTACATCTTCGTCACTCGCCACCGGCGGCGCGCATAGCGCTGCGGTATCGTCGTCAACCGTTGCGCCCACTCAGGCGGTGCGGCAAAAACTCCCGGCGACGGCGAGTGAATATCCGGCCTCGCCGCTGATTACCACTCGCCCGCAGCGTTACAGCGTGCAGCTTAACGACCAGCTCACCACGTTGCAGCAGGCGGATCACTACCTCGGGCAACTGGAGCAGCAGTTACTCGATTATCGTCATAGCCAGCGTAAGGGTGGGCAGGCGCAGAGTACGGCGCTGATGCAGATGCTGGACAAACGCACCGCGCTTTCCGGCGGTGCGGTAGACCGCCAGTTGCAGCCAGTGTTGCAAGGGGAAGCGCGAGTGAGCTTTCACTCGCCGGATCTGGTGAATCTGGTACACAATCCCACGCCGGGAACGCGTATGTTCAGCGTCTCTGACGGGCGGCAGACTCAACTTTCGGCGGTGATGTTGTCTGAGGATGACAACGCCGGGCAGTATCAGACGCGGCTGACCAACGCCCTGCGCCGCGTGGGCGTGCAGCTGCATCAGCAAGCGGATGGCATCAGTTTCTCCACCACCGAAAAACAGTGGCCTAACATCGAGCGCACTTTAAGCGTGCGCAGCGATGGTGATAAATCAGCGTTTATGCCGCTGAAAATCTTTGCCGAACCGTCACAGGCGGACCGCTTAGCGCAAAGCCTGCAACAGGGCGGGGCGGGAATTTCTCAGACGTTAGAAAGTATTAATCAGCAGCGCGCGCAGATGGCGGTACAACAGGAAAAAGCCCGCCAGTTGATCGACGGCATGTCCCGCTTCCCGCAAACGGAAAACGCCGTGCAGGCATCGGAAAACCTCGGCGGCGTGCTCGATAGCGCGAATCATAATTATCAGGTGTTATTGCAGGCGGTGAACGGTCAGGCGCGAATTTCCAGCCAGACGGTGAGGAATTTATTGGGGTAATTATCAGCCGGATAAGACGCCTTTAGCGTCGTATCCGGCATATATTGGCACTCATCAGCACTTCTGCACAGTATTTAACAACTTCTCTAAATTCTGATACATCGCGCTATTAATATCGCTGTTCTGCCAGCCTTCCACATTAAACGTTAATTGCCAGCTACCATTGCACTGGTTGCGCAGAACAATATCACTTTCCAGTCGGTTACGAACATATTTATAATAGGTTGTCATTGTCATATTATGCGCTGACAATAAATTATCGAGTTTGTCTTTCCCTGGTGCGAGGGTTTGTGACAGTAACGGTACGGAATTATTTTCTTTTCCAGAACTAAGGTGAAATATTTTTATTCTTGGACTGTTAATTGACTCTTTTACCAGCTGCGGGGCATCAGGTGTACTTTTCAAGTGTGAATACCCCACGGTCGAGCCAATAAATATAACAGCCGCGGTCAAGGCTAACCCCATCAGTCCTTTATGTTTTTTTCTAACAGGCACAGGCGGTGTTGTCGAAGATATCTCTCCTGGCACAGTTTCCTGTATCTGGTTGGTAATAATCAGCGCTTCCGCTGGCGATGACTCCGGCAAAGACACATACTCTTTATTGCACAGGTAACCTTTTTTCGGGATGGTTTTAATAATGTTCTGTTGTTTGCCATCATCGTCGATAGCAACGCGTAACGCATGGATCGCCGTCGGCAGGCTGTTTCCGCCGACAATGCGGTTCTTCCATACTTCGGCACATAAATAAGATCGCGATAAAACCACATCGGCATTTTTTGCTAATGTTTCCAGCAAAATAAAATGGTATTCGCCGAGACGACGTGTTTCACCCGTTTCGCAATGTATTAAGGCATTAAGCGACGGGTCCATCCGCCAGTTGTTGATAATAATACTCATAGTTGAGTTTACCTTAGCAAGGGATAAATGTTTCCTGATAGTGCTTTGCATAAAGCACAGTCTTATACGTCCCTGAGAAGATGATTTTTCTGCGTGATAACTAATATTTTATGGTAATAGGATTATTCTTAATCACTATATGGCGTGGAAATGTAACGAAATGACAGGACAGGTACAATAGCCAAATGTGTACTATTTGCAACGCAATGTAAATTTTGGCATCAGTACATTGAGAAGAAAACGCGGTAATTGATGATAATCTTAACTATATCAAGCAATTGATAAAGACATATTTTGATACCTGGCCATGTGGCAGATATTGCTAATAATCTTTTTATCTGAATTTAAACTCTGCTTTTTTTAGCTAAAAGTGGCATCAGATAAACCGCAGTGAAATTTTTTTTACGGCGATTTTAAGTTTGCTCCTGAGGTGTCGTTTTTACAGGGTATCGAAACGAAAACGATTAATCCCAAGGAGCAGTATCATGTTATCTATTAACACCAATAACGCCTCAATGGCCGCCGTTAATGCAATCAGCAAAAGCAGCTCTTCTCTGTCTACATCTATGGAACGCCTGGCGACAGGTAACCGGATTAACTCTTCTGCCGATGACGCAGCGGGCAAACAAATTGCTAACCGTCTGACTGCACAGTCAAGCGGTATGGGCGTGGCGCTGAGCAATATCAATGATGCCACCGCGATGCTGCAAACCGCCGACAGCATGTTCGATGAAATGTCTGACGTGCTGGGTCGTATGAAAGACCTGTCAACTCAGGCAGCGAACGGCACCTACAGCGACGACGACCTGCAGGCGATGCAGGACGAATACGACGAACTGGGTCAGCAGATGTCTGACATGCTGCAAAACACCACCTACGGCGGCACCAACCTGTTCGGTGTTTCCGGCACCAGCAACACCGGTACTGACGGCCTGTTCCAGAGCGCGGTAACCTTCCAGGTGGGCGCGGAATCTTCCGACACCATGACCGTGAACATTTCAAGCCAACTGAATACCCTGGTGACGGATCTTTCTGCTATCAGCAACTCCTTCAGTGCGGATCAGGCAGACACCACGGGTACTGCAGGCGTGTCTGGCGGTACTGAGCTGACTGCGTCTGGCTCGGCTAACCAGATGATTACCAGCATTTCTACCGCGATGGATGACGTTTCTCAGATTCAGTCCAAGCTGGGTGCGTCTATTAACCGTCTGAACGACACTACCAACAACCTGACCAGCATGCAGGACAACACCGAAGTTGCTATCGGTAACATCATGGATACCGACTACGCGACGGAAGCGTCCAACATGACCAAACAGCAGGTGCTGATGCAGACCGGCATCACCATGCTGAAACAGTCCAACAGCATGTCCAGCATGGTTTCCAGCCTGCTGCAGTAATGGCGGACTTGCCGGATGCGGCGTAAACGCCTTATCCGGCCTACAAAATATTGCAAATTCAATATATTGCAGAAACCATGTAGGCCTGATAAGCGCAGCGCATCAGGCAGTGTTGCGTTTGTCATCAGTCTCAACACCGCCTGCGGGCGGTGTTGTGCTTTCTGCGGCAGGCGTTTTTCCGCTAAAGCGGAAGCGTTCTTTCCGCCCATTTTTCAATCTATTGATTCTTCACATAAAAAATATTGGCACGCCTTTTGCCAATAACCTGACATCGTTATTCGGAGTCATCAATGATCAACCCAAGAACCATTGCGCAAGAAATCGCCTATGCCGACGTTGCCACTCAGGCGGCAAACTTGCAGGAAAAGCAAACGGAGCTGGATGCTGAAAGCAGCGGCCTGGACTCGCTCAGCTCAGCGTTGAGCGATTTCCAGAGCGCCGTTGACGCGCTGAACAGCGATACCGACGGCCCGGTGACTTTTGCCGCCACCAGCAATAATGACTCGGCGACCGTTTCCGCCAATTCCCAGGCGCAGGCGGGAAGCTACTCATTTTTCGTTGAGCAACTGGCGCAGGGGCAGCAGACCACATTCAGTATGGGCGACGACGCCTTTTCCGCCACCGGCACCTTCGAACTGACGATGGGCGACAGCACCATGGATATCGATCTGTCGGCGGCAGATCAGAACGGTGACGGCGATGGTTTTATCGACGCCAGCGAGCTGGTGAATGCGATTAACGACTCCGATGACAATCCAGGCGTGTCGGCGGCACTGGTAAAAACCGACGGCACCACCACGATTATGCTCACCTCCGATAGCACCGGGGCGCAGAGCGCGTTTTCGGTGAGCGTAACGGGGCATGATGCCAGCAACGATAGCACCAGCGCGCCCGTTGCCACGGATGTTTCCTCCGCTCAGGACGCGATTATTCATCTCGGTAGCGCCACAGGGCCTGCGATCACCAACAGCAGCAATACATTTGATGATGTGATCCCCGGCGTCACCATGACTTTTACCGAAGTCAGCGATTCTGACAGCGATCTCACCACCTTTAACATCAGCGAAGATTCCAGCGCCAGCCAGGAGAAAGTACAGACCTTTGTCGATGCCTATAACACCTTGATTGATACGGTTGATTCGCTGACCACTCACGATGATGACAGTACCAGCGCCGGGGTATTTGCAGGCGACGCCGGGCTCAGTTCACTGGCGAACCAGCTCGATGACATCGCCCATGCCAGCTACAACGGCGTGTCGATTGTTGACTATGGCATCACCCTCGATTCTCACGGCCACTTACAGATTGACTCCGACCAGTTCAACGACGAAATGGCGAAAAATCCTGACGGTCTGACCTCTATTTTCGTTGGCGACAACAGCATGGTGGCGCAGATGGACGACCTGATTAACACCTACACGGACTCCAGCAACGGCATCATCACCCTGCGCCAGCAGAACATTGACGATCAGATGAGCAAAATTCAGGACGAAGGCGATCAGCTTACTGATACCTATAACGCCAACTACGACCGTTATCTGGAGGAGTACACCAACACGCTGGTTGAGGTGTACACCATGAAAGCCAGCATGGCGGCATTCGCGTAACTCAGAAGGAATATCCCTAAAGATGTACCAAGTACAGGACGGCTATTCGCAATATAAAGAGATCGATCTCGCGGCGCGTACTGCGGCGGCATCGCCTCTGGAACTGGTGCTGGTGCTGTTTTCTGGCCTGATGGACGAACTGGAACGCGCCAAAAGCCATATTGAAGGGCGGCGTTTCGAGAAGAAAGCCCAGAGCATCAATAAATGCATCGACATTCTCAATGCGCTCACCAGTTCGCTGGAGTTTGAAACTGGCGGCGAGCTGGTGGTCAACCTTTCGCGACTCTATGACCACTGCGTTTACCGATTGTATGAGGCCAGCGGCGAACTGTCGGCAGAGAAAATCGATGAAGTGATGCTGATCTTAAGCAACCTGCGCGAAGGCTGGGAAGGGCTTTCGGGCAAGCTGGGTTAAGACGATGGAAAAACAACGCAGGAAACTTTTCGCACTGGTCGAGGCGATGAATGAAGCCCTCGACAAGCAACGCTGGCGACGCCTTCCGGCACTGCATCAGCAGTTGATACGCCAGTTTCACGATTACGCGGCGGCGGAAACCGATGCGGCGCAGTTGGATGCAGTGAAAGCGCGACTGTATGACGCGTTTAACGCCCTGATTAAACGGCGCGAGCAGCGCGCAGAAGTGTTGAAAGCGCGTATGGAACAGCATCAGCGGCATCAGGAAGGCGTACTGGCCTACTCAATTGTTAATTTACTTTCGGAGAAGTCATGAATCCGGCATTGCTTGCCACGCTCGGAACGCTTGCGGAAACGGCGTCGCTGAAAGCGGATATTTTACCGCCGGTGAGCGGTGAAAACGCGCCCGCGTTTACCCTGCCGAAAATGGCGGTCGCGGCGGTGGCGGAGCGCGTTCATAGCGCTAAAACCAGTCAGCAACAGGCGACGCACCCGCAGGAGAACGATCCGGTGGCGATGCAGGCGCTAATGGCGCTGTTACTTCCGCACCCAGCCGCGCCACATCAGGACACGCCGCAGCCGCGAAACGTCGCAACATCGCCGGTTATCCAGCAATTGACGAAAGCGGTGGTGCAAAACGCGCCGCAACGCCCGACGCAACAGCAGGAACTCACGCCGTTGCCGCCGCAGTTGCAGGAACTGATCAGTCAGTTGCCGCAGGAGAAACCCGAACAGCAGGCCAGACTGGCGACTTACGCCAGTGAAGATTTACATGCCATTGCGTCGACGCAGCCGCGCGTCTCAACACAGCCAGCTCGCCCGAAACCTGAACTAACCCGTGTGACCGCGCGCCCGCAGGTCGAGCGTAAAACGGAAAAAGTGCCGGACAGCGAACCGGTTATTGCGCGTGCGGTGTTGCAGGTTAAGACGCCGGAGCTGGTCAGCGATCATCAGGAGATTGTCGCCAAACCCGTCACGCTTTCGATGGACGAACTGGGCGAAAAACTGACGACGCTGTTGAAAGATCAGATCCACTTTCAGCTCAACAAACAACAGCAGATCTCCACCATCCGTCTCGATCCACCGTCGCTTGGCAAGCTCGAGATCGCCGTACAACTCGACAACGGCAAACTGATGGTGCACATCGGCGCGAACCAAAGTGAAGTTTGCCGCGCGTTACAGCAGTTTAGCGACGATCTCCGCCAGCATCTGACGGCGCAAAATTTTATGGAGGTGAACGTACAGGTTTCCTCCGAAGGGCAGTCGCAGCAACAACAACAGTCGGGCCATCAGCAGGAAGAGGTGAGTGCTGCCTTACAGCTTGATGATGCGCCTCAATTTCAACAGAACGAATCCGTTTTGATCAAAGTGTAAAGGCAATATGAAGAAAATCGTGGTGGCGGGCGTGGTCAGCGCCGTTCTGGCGTTGGTGGTGGGGGCCGGAGCTGGATGGGGTGTCTGGCATCATTATGCCGGAAAAGGAAAACCGACTGCCGCCGCGCAGACGGAAACGGTGGAAACCCTGGATGAGAGCAAAAGCGTGTTTGTGACGTTGCCGGAAACCATTGTCACGCTGCATGACAATAACGGCGCGGACCATTATTTGTCGGCGGAATTAGTGATGGTGGTCGCCAGTGACAAAGAAGCGGAAAAAATAAAACATCAGGAGCCGCTGTATCAAAGTATTGCGGTTGAATGCCTGACGGAAATGAAATTTGAAGATTTGCGTGGCATGAAAATATCCGCCATCCGCAAACTCATTTCTGACGCGTTAAAGAAAGATCTTCAGCGTCGCAAAATGAGCGCACCGTATAAGGATTTGCTGGTGAAAAAAGTGGTCTTCCAGTAATCACCAGGCGGATATAAATATGCTACAGGATGTATTCGAGTCGGAAGAATTTGCTGCCGCGCCGGTATTAACCCCGCAGCAGGAGAGCCACTACTTGCAGGCCTATTTACCGTTGGTGCGTAAAGTGGTGCGGCAACTTGCCCCGCAGTGTAATTGCATTATTGATCGTCAGGATATGGAACAAACGGCGTTAATGGGGCTGCTTAATGCCATCCGTCGCTACGGGCTGCCGGACGAAGGTTTTGCGGGCTATGCCGTGCACCGTATTCGCGGCGCGATCCTGGATGAGCTGCGCGCTCTCGACTGGCGACCGCGCCAGCTGCGACAGAAATATCATCAGATGAAAGATCTGATTCGCGAAACGCGCAAAAAACTGGGGCACGAACCGGAGTGGTCAGAACTGGCCGTGGAAGGGATCTCGCATGAAGATTATCTCGAATATCAGCAACTGGAAGGGGCGGAAACGCTCGCCAGCCTGGACGAACTGCTGAACGGCGAAGGGCCTGGCATTCTGCTTGCTGGCAGGGAGCTGGAAGATCAGTTTGTCACCCAGCAAATGCTGCAACAGGCGCTTTCACAATTAAGCGAAAAAGAGCAACTGATCCTCTCCATGTATTACCAGCATGAGATGAATCTCAAAGAGATTGCGCTGGTATTAGGGCTAACCGAGGCCCGAATTTGTCAACTGAATAAACAGATCGCGCAGAAAATTCGTGATTTTGTCTATCCGAATTAAAGTGAAGAAATCATGCAAAAAATATTAGGTTTACTGGTGGTGCTCGGCTGCGTATTTGGCGGTTATTTTGAAGCGGGCGGGCAATTAGTGGCTATCTGGCAACCGGCGGAAATGATCATTATTTTGGGTGCCGGTTTCGGGGCGATGATTATTGGTAACCCGAAACATGTGCTGAAAGAGATTGCCCATCAAATTAAAGGCGTAATCAGTAAAAAACAGCTCGGGCCGGAGTTTCAGCGCCAGCTATTAATGTGCCTGTATGAGTTACTCGAAATGGTGCAAAACGGTGGTCTGCGCATGCTGGATCAACATATTGAGCAACCGGAAGAGAGCACCATTTTCCAGAAATACCCGCTGGTGTTAACCCAGAAGCGGCTGGTGACCTTTATTGCCGATAACTTTCGCCTGATGGCGATGGGTAAAATCGACGCCCATGAACTGGAAGGCATTCTCGATCAGGAACTGGACACCGCGGAAGAGTCGCTGCTAACGCCGTCGCGCTCGCTGCAACGTACCGCCGAAGCGATGCCGGGGTTTGGCATTTGTGCGGCGGTGTTGGGCATCATCATCACCATGCAGTCGATTGACGGCTCTATCGCCCTGATTGGCCTGAAAGTGGCGGCAGCGCTGGTGGGGACATTTTTAGGCGTCTTTATCTGCTACTGCCTGATGGACCCACTCGCCAACGCCATGGAACAACAGGCGCGGGCAGAACATTCTTTGCTGGAATGCGTGCGTACCGTGCTGGTGGCGCAGGCAGGCGGCAAACCGACGCTGCTGGCGGTGGACGCCGGGCGTAAGCTACTGCATCTGGCGTCCAAACCGACCTTCGCCAACCTCGACGCGTGGGTGAATGCGATGCTGGAGCAAGAATAAGCATGAGAAAGACGGGTAACCGCCGCGATCGTGGGGCAAAAACCACCATCGTCCGGCGGCAGATCAAAAAGAATCATGCCGGGCACCACGGCGGGGCGTGGAAGGTGGCGTTCGCCGACTTTACTTTGGCAATGATGGCGCTGTTTATGACGCTGTGGATTGTCAACAGCGTCAGTAAATCCGAGCGTGAAAGCATTATCGCCGCGCTGCACGGGCAGTCGATTTTCAGTGGCGGCGGATTGTCGCCGTTAAATAAAATCAGCCCGTCTCATCCGCCAAAACCTGCCACCGTGGCGGTGCCGGAAGAGACGGAGAAAAAAGCGCGAGACGTCAACGAGAAAACAGCGCTGCTGAAGAAGAAATCCGCCACCGAGCTTGGCGAGCTGGCAACCAGTATCAACACCATTGCCCGTGATGCGCATATGGAAGCGAATCTGGAGATGGAGATTGTTCCCCAGGGATTGCGCGTGCTGATTAAAGATGACCAGAACCGCAATATGTTTGAACGCGGCAGCGCGAAGATTATGCCGTTCTTTAAAACGCTGCTGGTGGAGCTCGCGCCAGTGTTCGACTCGCTCGATAATAAAATTATTATTACCGGGCATACCGATGCGATGGCCTACAAAAACAATATCTACAACAACTGGAACCTTTCGGGTGACCGCGCGCTTTCGGCTCGTCGGGTGCTGGAAGAGGCCGGAATGCCGGAAGATAAAGTGATGCAGGTAAGCGCAATGGCGGACCAGATGCTGCTGGACGCGAAGAATCCGCAAAGTGCGGGTAATCGGCGCATCGAGATTATGGTGCTGACCAAAAGTGCGTCCGATACGCTGTATCAATACTTTGGTCAGCATGGGGATAAAGTGGTGCAGCCGCTGGTGCAAAAGCTGGATAAGCAGCAGGTGCTTTCGCAGCGAACGCGCTAAATGCTGAATCTTTACGCATTTCTCAAACCCTGAAATCACTGTATACTTTAGCAGTGTTGAGAGGTGAGTAATGCGTAAAATCATTCATGTGGATATGGACTGCTTTTTCGCCGCAGTGGAGATGCGCGACAATCCCGCCCTGCGCGATATCCCTATTGCTATTGGCGGCAGCCGCGAACGTCGGGGGGTGATCAGCACCGCCAATTATCCCGCGCGTAAATTTGGCGTACGTAGCGCTATGCCGACAGGGATGGCGCTCAAATTATGCCCGCATCTCACCTTGCTTCCGGGGCGCTTTGACGCCTACAAAGAAGCCTCAAATCATATCCGCGAAATCTTCTCGCGCTACACCTCGCGTATTGAACCGTTGTCACTGGATGAGGCTTATCTCGACGTCACCGATAGCGTCCATTGCCACGGTTCTGCGACCCTCATCGTCCAGGAAATCCGCCAGACGATTTTCAACGAGCTGCAACTGACGGCGTCTGCGGGCGTGGCACCCGTAAAGTTTCTCGCCAAAATCGCCTCCGACATGAATAAACCCAACGGCCAGTTTGTGATTACGCCGGCAGAAGTTCCGGCATTTTTACAAACCTTACCACTGGCAAAAATCCCCGGCGTCGGCAAAGTCTCGGCGGCAAAACTGGAAGCGATGGGGCTACGAACCTGCGGTGATGTACAAAAGTGTGATCTGGTGATGCTGCTTAAACGCTTTGGCAAATTTGGCCGCATTTTGTGGGAGCGTAGTCAGGGGATTGACGAGCGCGACGTTAACAGCGAACGGTTGCGAAAATCCGTCGGCGTGGAACGCACGATGGCGGAAGATATCCACCACTGGTCTGAATGTGAAGCGATTATCGAGCGGCTGTATCCGGAACTTGAACGCCGTCTGGCAAAGGTAAAACCTGATTTACTGATTGCCCGCCAGGGGGTGAAATTAAAGTTCGACGATTTTCAGCAAACCACTCAGGAGCACGTCTGGCCGCGGCTGAATAAAGCTGACTTAATCGCCACCGCGCGTAAAACCTGGGATGAACGCCGCGGCGGGCGCGGTGTGCGACTGGTGGGGCTGCATGTGACGTTGCTTGATCCGCAAATGGAAAGACAACTGGTGCTGGGATTATGATGTATACTATTATGTCTATTCTAGTGTGCATTATTATGAGGGGATCACTGCATGCATCGAATTCTCGCTGAAAAATCGGTCAATATTACTGAGTTACGTAAAAACCCAGCTAAATACTTTATTGATCAACCGGTTGCGGTTCTTTCTAATAATCGCCCCGCAGGATATCTCTTAAGTGCCAGCGCATTCGAAGCGTTAATGGACATGCTTGCTGAACAAGAGGAGAAAAAGCCCATAAAGGCGCGCTTCCGTCCAAGTGCTGCAAGATTAGAGGAAATTACACGCCGAGCTGAAAAATATCTTAATGATATGACGGATGATGATTTCAATGACTTTAAGGAATAAGGATGCGGGTATTCAAAACAAAACTTATTCGCCTGCAACTTACAGCAGAGGAACTTGATGCGTTAACGGCGGATTTTATTTCCTATAAGCGTGACGGTGTTTTGCCAGATATATTTGGTCGCGATGCACTCTACGACGACTCGTTTACCTGGCCATTAATCAAATTTGAGCGAGTTGCTCATATTCATCTGGCAAATGTGAATAATCCATTTCCGCCACAGTTGCGCCAATTCAGCAGAACGAATGACGAAGCGCATTTGGTATATTGTCAGGGTGCGTTTGATGAGCAAGCATGGTTGCTCATTGCCATTCTGAAACCTGAACCTCATAAACAGGCTCGAGATAACAACCAAATGCATAAAATTGGGAAAATGGCAGAAGCGTTTCGCATGCGTTTTTGAATTTATATTATGAATAACATACAAATAAGAGACTATCAGCCTGGCGATTTTCAGCAACTATGCGCTATTTTCATTAGAGCGGTTACGATGATCTCCAGTCAGCATTATTCACCACAACAAATTGCCGCCTGGGCGCAGATTGACGAATCTCGCTGGAAGGAGAAACTCGCGAAATCACAAGTGCGGGTTGCCGTCATTAATGCACAACCGGTTGGTTTTATTACCTGCGTTGAACGTTATATCGATATGTTATTTGTTGACCCTGAATACACCCGCCGCGGGGTTGCCTGCGCTTTGTTAAAACCTTTGATTAAGTCTGAATCCGAACTTACGGTGGACGCCAGCATAACCGCAAAACCCTTTTTTGAACGTTATGGTTTTCAGACAGTTAAGCAGCAGCGCGTTGAATGCCGGGGAACGTGGTTTACTAATTTTTATATGCGATATAAACCGCAATATTAAATCCAGCTTGCAATGAAAATAACGCCCGCCTGGTATGTGCGCGTTTTCTTATTCCACAAACTGCAAGGAGGTAAATCATGACAAATCCTTTATCAATGACTCTTTGCAGACCTTTCCAGGATTAATTCTTTTTTTCTTGCCCTGGATTCGTCTGCCATTTCCTGATTTTTATATTTATATACTCTAAATAATTCGAGTCGCAGTACATGCAACTTGAAGTATGACGAGTATAAATGGAATGGTACATGGGCAAATATATTCGTCCCTTATCCGATGCGGTATTTACCATCGCATCTGATGACCTGTGGATCGAGAGTTTAGCGATCCAACAATTACACACCACGGCAAATTTACCCAACATGCAGCGCGTAGTGGGGATGCCAGATTTACACCCCGGACGCGGCTACCCGATTGGCGCAGCGTTCTTCTCTGTTGGTCGTTTTTACCCGACAAGACGTCGCTGTAACGGTGCTGGAAACAGAAACGGGCCGCTACTCTGACACGCTGCGTTCGGCGCTGGTTTCTCTGGATGGCGATAACGCATGGGCATTAAGCGAAAGCTGGTGTGGCACTATTCAGTGGATTTGTCCGAGTCCGTATCGGCCTCATCATGGGCGCAAAAACTGGTTTCTGGGCATTGGGCGTTTTACCGCTGATGAGAAGGAACAATCGGATGCAATCCGTTATGAGACGCTGCGTTCGTCGGGGCCGGGCGGTCAACATGTCAATAAAACCGACTCGGCGGTACGCGCCACGCATCTGGCATCCGGTATTAGCGTGAAGGTTCAGTCAGAGCGCAGCCAGCATGCTAACAAACGGCTGGCGCGATTGCTGATTGCCTGGAAGCTGGAGCAGCAGCAACAGGAAAATAGCGCGGCGCTGAAATCGCAGCGGCGAATGTTCCATCACCAGATTGAACGTGGCAACCCGCGACGGACATTTACAGGGATGGCTTTTATCGAAGGATAATGAAGGATGAAACTGCCGGAAGGCGATTAAACGCCATCCGGCAGCAAATCAAATAATTACTTCGCCGGAATTTCTTTCAGCAGTTCAGTCAGCAGTGTCCAGTAATGACCTACGCTTTTGATGTGAACTTGCTCATCCGGAGAGTGTGGACCGGTGATAGTTGGCCCGATAGAAACCATGTCCATTTCCGGATACGGTTTTTTAAACAGACCACATTCCAGGCCCGCGTGGATAATCTGGATGTTCGGCGTCTTGTTGAACAGGCGCTGATAGGTTTCACGTACCAGATGCATCACCGGAGAATTAGCGTCCGGCTGCCAGCCAGGATATGCGCCTTTCGCTTCGGTTTTCGCGCCAGCCAGTTTACCCAGCGAATCCAGCATGCTCACCACGTAGTCTTTACCGCTGTCGATCAGTGAACGAATCAGGCAGTGAATTTCTACGTTATTGTCAGTCATGGTCACCACACCGACGTTCAGGGAGGTTTCGACCACACCTTTTGCCACGTCGGAATTGCGGATCACACCGTTCGGGGTGGCGTTCAGCAGACGAATAAAGGTATCGCGAGATTTCGCAATCAGAGCAGCTTTATCGTTCGCTACAGAGTCCAGCAACAAGGCCAGATTCTTCTCTTTCTCTGCCAGCTCGTTTTTCAGGATGTCCTGATAGGTATTCACCAGAGATTTCAGGGCGTCGACTTTATCAGCTGCGACAGCAATGGTCGCAAAGGCTTCACGCGGGATGGCGTTACGCAGTGTGCCACCGTTGAAATCGATAAGGCGCAGGTCCAGCTCTTCCGCATGACCCACCAGGAAGCGCACCAGCAGTTTGTTGGCATTACCCAGGCCAACGTGGATTTCACCGCCGGAGTGACCGCCTTTTAGACCTTTTAAGGTTAACTTGAAGGTTTCAAAGCCAGCTGGAACCGCTTCACGATCCAAATGCAGGTTGGAGGTGAAGTCGATACCCCCCGCGCAACCCATGTAGATTTCACCTTCTTCTTCGGAGTCGGTGTTAATCAGAATATCAGCCTGCAACCAGTTGCTCTGTAAGCCGAACGCACCGTCCATACCGGCTTCTTCGGTCATGGTCAGCAGCACTTCCAGCGGGCCGTGAACCACGTTTTCGTCAGCCAGAACCGCCAGCGCAGACGCCATACCAATGCCGTTATCTGCACCCAGCGTGGTGCCGCGCGCTTTAACCCATTCGCCATCAATATAAGGCTGGATAGGATCTTTCGTGAAGTCATGCACGGTGTCGTTATTTTTCTGCGGCACCATATCGAGGTGGGCCTGCAAGACGACCGGTTTACGATTTTCCATACCTGCGGTGGCAGGTTTACGAATCAGGATATTACCTACCTGATCGCGTTCGACATGGAAACCTTTCTCTTTTGCCCAACCAACAATGTATTCAGCGAGTTGCTCTTCATGATAGGACGGGTGAGGAATAGAACAGATTTTGGCAAAAATATCCCACAGCGGCTGTGGAGATAATTGAGACAGTTCAGACACGTTAAGTCTCCTTGTCGATCACCCGCAAAACAGTATTGCAGGTCACAGGGTTAGCAGAAAATGTTGTCAACACAAGACAGGCTTGCGAGATATGTTTGAGAATACCACTTTATCCCGCGTCAGGGAGAGGCAGTGCGTAAAAAGACGCGGACTCATGTGAAATACTGGTTTTTAGTGCGCCAGATCTCTATAATCTCGCGCAACCTATTTTCCCCTCGAACACTTTTTAAGCCGTAGATAAACAGGCTGGGACACTTCACATGAGCGAAAAATACATCGTCACCTGGGACATGTTGCAGATCCATGCACGTAAACTCGCAAGCCGACTGATGCCTTCTGAACAATGGAAAGGCATTATTGCCGTAAGCCGTGGCGGTCTGGTACCGGGTGCGTTACTGGCGCGTGAACTGGGTATTCGTCATGTCGATACCGTTTGTATTTCCAGCTACGATCACGACAACCAGCGCGAGCTTAAAGTGCTGAAACGCGCAGAAGGCGATGGCGAAGGCTTCATCGTTATTGATGACCTGGTGGATACCGGTGGTACTGCGGTTGCGATTCGTGAAATGTATCCAAAAGCGCACTTTGTCACCATCTTCGCAAAACCGGCTGGTCGTCCGCTGGTTGATGACTATGTTGTTGATATCCCGCAAGATACCTGGATTGAACAGCCGTGGGATATGGGCGTCGTATTCGTCCCGCCAATCTCCGGTCGCTAATCTTTTCAACGCCTGGCACTGCCGGGCGTTGTTCTTTTTAACTTCAGGCGGGTTACAATAGTTTCCAGTAAGTATTCTGGAGGCTGCATCCATGACACAGGCAAACCTGAGCGAAACCCTGTTCAAACCCCGCTTTAAACATCCTGAAACCTCGACGCTAGTCCGCCGCTTTAATCACGGCGCACAACCGCCTGTGCAGTCGGCTCTTGATGGTAAAACCATCCCTCACTGGTATCGCATGATTAACCGTCTGATGTGGATCTGGCGCGGTATTGACCCACGTGAAATCCTCGACGTCCAGGCACGTATTGTGATGAGCGATGCTGAACGTACCGACGATGATTTATACGATACTGTGATTGGCTACCGTGGTGGCAACTGGATTTATGAGTGGGCCACCCAGGCGATGGTGTGGCAACAAAAAGCCTGTGCGGAAGAAGATCCGCAACTCAGTGGTCGTCACTGGCTGCATGCGGCTACGTTGTATAACATTGCTGCCTATCCTCATCTGAAAGGAGATGACCTGGCCGAGCAAGCGCAGGCTTTGTCAAACCGCGCCTATGAAGAGGCCGCTCAGCGTCTGCCGGGCACGATGCGGCAGATGGAGTTTACCGTACCCGGCGGTGCGCCCATCACCGGCTTTTTGCATATGCCGAAAGGCGATGGCCCGTTCCCGACAGTATTAATGTGTGGTGGTCTGGATGCGATGCAGACGGACTATTACAGCCTGTACGAACGTTATTTTGCGCCGCGCGGCATTGCGATGCTGACTATTGATATGCCGTCGGTGGGCTTTTCTTCAAAATGGAAGCTGACCCAGGACTCCAGCCTGTTGCATCAGCACGTCTTAAAGGCGCTGCCTAACGTACCGTGGGTGGATCACACTCGCGTCGCGGCCTTTGGTTTCCGTTTCGGCGCTAACGTTGCCGTGCGTCTGGCATACCTTGAATCGCCGCGTCTGAAAGCGGTTGCCTGTCTTGGTCCGGTAGTTCATACCCTGTTGAGTGATTTTAAGTGCCAGCAACAGGTGCCGGAAATGTATCTTGACGTTCTGGCGAGTCGTTTGGGGATGCATGATGCTTCCGACGAAGCGTTGCGCGTGGAGCTGAATCGCTATTCATTAAAAGTGCAAGGATTGCTGGGACGTCGCTGCCCAACGCCAATGTTATCGGGCTACTGGAAGAACGATCCGTTCAGCCCGGAAGAGGACTCACGCTTAATCACCTCATCATCTGCTGACGGTAAATTATTAGAGATCCCATTTAACCCGGTGTATCGGAATTTTGACAAAGGTCTTCAGGAAATCACAGACTGGATCGAAAAACGTTTGTGTTAAAAATTTGCTAAAATTTGCCAATTTGGTAAAACAGTTGCATCACAACAGGAGATTGCAATGACGTTACCGAGTGGACACCCGAAGAGCAGATTGATCAAAAAATTTACCGCACTAGGCCCGTATATTCGTGAAGGTAAGTGCGAAGATAATCGATTCTTTTTCGATTGTCTGGCTGTATGCGTCAACGTGAAACCGGCACCGGAAGTGCGTGAGTTCTGGGGCTGGTGGATGGAGCTTGAAGCGCAGGAATCCCGTTTTACCTACAGTTACCAGTTTGGTCTGTTCGATAAAGCAGGCGACTGGAAGAGTGTTCCGGTAAAAGACACTGAAGTGGTTGAACGACTGGAGCACACCCTACGTGAGTTTCACGAGAAGCTGCGTGAACTGCTGACGACGCTGAATCTGAAGCTGGAACCGGCGGATGATTTTCGTGATGAACCGGTGAAGTTAACGGCGTGAGTGAAATGTGCCGGATGTATCACATCCGGCAATATCCATTAAAACTGATAGGTCATGCCAACCGCGACAATATCATCATTATTAATATTCAATTTGTTATCGCTATCCAGTTGGTTGATTTTATAATCAACAAACGCTGACATATTTTTGTTGAAATAATACGTAGCACCGACGTCGATATAATTGACCAGATCTTCATCACCGATACCTTCAATATCTTTCCCTTTCGATAAGACATAACCCAGCGATGGACGCAGACCAAAGTCAAACTGGTATTGAGCGACCGCTTCAAAGTTCTGTGTCTTATTGGCAAAGCCGCCAGTTATTGGCGTCATTTTGCGTGTTTCAGAATAGAAAGTTGCCAGATAAATATTATTGGCATCGTATTTCAGACCTGTTGCCCATGCTTCTGCACGCTTGCCTGTGCCACGGCTTTGCAGGTTCTGCTCGTTGGTGCGATCTGAGTTGGTATAGGCCCCACTAATGGCGAAATCGCTGCCGCCAAAGTCATATGTCAATGACGTGCCGAAGCCATCGCCGTTTTGCTTTTTAACGTCGCGGTTTTCGTTTTTCCCTTGATATTGCAGGGTTAAGTTCAGGCCATCGATAACGCCGAAGAAGTCGGTGTTCCGATACGTCGCCAGACCGCTGGCGCGTTTGGTCATAAAGTTGTCGGTCTGCGCCGAGGAATCGCCACCAAATTCCGGGAACATATCGGTCCAGGCTTCCACGTCATACAACGCCCCCAGGTTACGACCATAATCGAAAGAACCCAAATCTTTATATTTCAACCCGGCAAAAGCGAGACGCGTTTTTTGCTGTGCAGTATCACTCTCTGCTTTATTACCGGCAAACTCTGCTTCCCAACGACCATAACCAGTCAGTTGATCGTTAATTTGTATTTCGCCTTTAAAACCAAAACGGATATAACTCTGGTCGCCATCTTTACTGGCGTTATCACTCATATAATGCATGGCTTTAACTTTGCCATAGACATCCAGTTTATTACCGTCTTTATTATATATTTCTGCAGCCTGTACAGATGCAGATGCCACAATGCCCATCACCACTAATGCCAGAGTGCTCTTTTTCATTTTCATTCCTGATTTTAATTAACGCGCGAATATTCAGCGGGAGAGTCCCGTTGAAAACAGGAAAGTTTTTAACCTGAGATTGTTAAAGATATATTACAGATTAATAATATTCTTAAAATGTGGTAATTTATTAAATCTGTAATAAAAGCGTAAACAACTGCCGCTAGGCTTGCTGATCCCGCGCAACAAAACGCCATGCTTTGCTCGCAGATGGTTGGCAACCGACGACAGTCCTGCTAAAACGTTCGTTTGATATCATTTTTCCTAAAATTGAATGGCAGAGAATCATGAGTGACAGCCAGACGCTGGTGGTAAAACTCGGCACCAGTGTGCTAACAGGCGGATCGCGCCGTCTGAACCGTGCCCATATCGTTGAACTTGTTCGCCAGTGCGCGCAGTTACATGCCGCCGGGCATCGGATTGTTATTGTGACGTCGGGCGCGATCGCCGCCGGACGTGAGCACCTGGGTTACCCGGAACTGCCAGCGACCATCGCCTCGAAACAACTGCTGGCGGCGGTAGGGCAGAGTCGACTGATTCAACTGTGGGAACAGCTGTTTTCGATTTATGGCATTCACGTCGGGCAAATGCTGCTGACCCGTGCTGATATGGAAGACCGTGAACGCTTCCTGAACGCCCGCGACACCCTGCGAGCGTTGCTCGATAACAATATCGTTCCGGTAATCAATGAGAACGATGCTGTCGCTACGGCAGAGATTAAGGTCGGCGATAACGATAACCTTTCTGCGCTGGCGGCGATTCTTGCGGGTGCCGATAAACTGTTGCTGCTGACCGATCAAAAAGGTTTGTATACCGCTGACCCGCGCAGCAATCCGCAGGCAGAACTGATTAAAGATGTTTACGGCATTGATGACGCACTGCGCGCGATTGCCGGTGACAGCGTTTCAGGCCTCGGAACTGGCGGCATGAGTACCAAATTGCAGGCCGCTGACGTGGCTTGCCGTGCGGGTATCGACACCATTATTGCCGCGGGCAGCAAGCCGGGCGTTATTGGTGATGTGATGGAAGGCATTTCCGTCGGTACGCTGTTCCATGCCCAGGCGACTCCGCTTGAAAACCGTAAACGCTGGATTTTCGGTGCGCCGCCGGCGGGTGAAATCACGGTAGATGAAGGGGCAACTGCCGCCATTCTGGAACGCGGCAGCTCCCTGTTGCCGAAAGGCATTAAAAGCGTGACTGGCAATTTCTCGCGTGGTGAAGTCATCCGCATTTGCAACCTCGAAGGCCGCGATATCGCCCACGGCGTCAGTCGTTACAACAGCGATGCATTACGCCGTATTGCCGGACACCACTCGCAAGAAATTGATGCAATACTGGGATATGAATACGGCCCGGTTGCCGTTCACCGTGATGACATGATTACCCGTTAAGGAGCAGGCTGATGCTGGAACAAATGGGCATTGCCGCGAAGCAAGCCTCGTATAAATTAGCGCAACTCTCCAGCCGCGAAAAAAATCGCGTGCTGGAAAAAATCGCCGATGAACTGGAAGCACAAAGCGAAATCATCCTCAACGCTAACGCCCAGGATGTTGCTGACGCGCGAGCCAATGGCCTTAGCGAAGCGATGCTTGACCGTCTGGCACTGACGCCCGCACGGCTGAAAGGCATTGCCGACGATGTACGTCAGGTGTGCAACCTCGCCGATCCGGTGGGGCAGGTAATCGATGGCGGCGTACTGGACAGCGGCCTGCGTCTTGAGCGTCGTCGCGTACCGCTGGGGGTTATTGGCGTGATTTATGAAGCGCGCCCGAACGTGACGGTTGATGTCGCTTCGCTGTGCCTGAAAACCGGTAATGCGGTGATCCTGCGCGGTGGCAAAGAAACGTGTCGCACTAACGCTGCAACGGTGGCGGTGATTCAGGACGCCCTGAAATCCTGCGGCTTACCGGCGGGTGCCGTGCAGGCGATTGATAATCCTGACCGTGCGCTGGTCAGTGAAATGCTGCGTATGGATAAATACATCGACATGCTGATCCCGCGTGGTGGCGCTGGTTTGCATAAACTGTGCCGTGAACAGTCGACAATCCCGGTGATCACAGGTGGTATAGGCGTATGCCATATTTACGTTGATGAAAGTGTAGAGATCGCTGAAGCATTAAAAGTGATCGTCAACGCGAAAACTCAGCGTCCGAGCACATGTAATACGGTTGAAACGTTGCTGGTTAATAAAAACATCGCCGATAGCTTCCTGCCCGCATTAAGCAAACAAATGGCGGAAAGCGGCGTGACATTACACGCAGATGCAGCTGCACTGGCGCAGTTGCAGGCAGGCCCTGCGAAGGTGGTTGCTGTTAAAGCCGAAGAGTATGACGATGAGTTTCTGTCATTAGATTTGAACGTCAAAATCGTCAGCGATCTTGACGATGCCATCGCCCATATTCGTGAACACGGCACACAACACTCCGATGCGATCCTGACCCGCGATATGCGCAACGCCCAGCGTTTTGTTAACGAAGTGGATTCGTCCGCTGTTTACGTTAACGCCTCTACGCGTTTTACCGACGGCGGCCAGTTTGGTCTGGGTGCGGAAGTGGCGGTAAGCACACAAAAACTCCACGCGCGTGGCCCAATGGGGCTGGAAGCACTGACCACTTACAAGTGGATCGGCATTGGTGATTACACCATTCGTGCGTAAATAAAACCGGGTGATGCAAAAGTAGCCATTTGATTCACAAGGCCATTGACGCATCGCCCGGTTAGTTTTAACCTTGTCCACCGTGATTCACGTTCGTGAACATGTCCTTTCAGGGCCGATATAGCTCAGTTGGTAGAGCAGCGCATTCGTAATGCGAAGGTCGTAGGTTCGACTCCTATTATCGGCACCATTTTTTCTAATAAAATCATCTGGTTACTGTTGCGTTGTTTTGCTTTTCTTAACACAAATGTGCATTTTTGCGCGTTGTGAGTGTGGCAAAATTGTGGCAGGTTTCTTTTTGGAATGAGAAGATACGCTACACATCTCAATCCATCTCAACATACCTTGAACCAGCTCGTAGATGCTGTAAGATCTGTGAAGAGTTTTTCTACTTTACCTAAGTTCATAATATCGGATTAGTTTATAGTTTAAGGATAATATGTGTGAACAGATCTATTTATTTTGATTTATGTGAGAAAAGGCTTACGTTGCTATGCTATAGCGTTGAATTAAGAGGGAAGTTAAATATTCTTAACTATAATCTTCATTGTGAAGATTTTTATGTTCACTTCTTTAATTTATTATTTGGGTATTCCCTAAAGAATACTAATCAAGAGAAGCATAATTTTGAGGGTATCGATCTTATCGATGAGAATGGGAAGATAGTATTACAGGTTTCATCAACTGCAACTAAAACAAAAATTGATTCAGCCTTGAACAAAGACTTAAGATTATATAAAGGCCATCAGTTTAAATTTATATCAATTGCAAAAGATGCTAGTGATTTAAGAAATAAAACTTACACTAATCCTCATGCTTTGGTTTTTATACCGCAGCAAGATATTCATGATGTAAAATCGATACTTAATGTTATTTCACATCTTGACATAACAAAACAGAAAGAAATACACGGTTTTCTAAAAAATGAGTTACAAGAGGAATCTGATAATGTTTTAATCGAAACAAATATTGCTGCTGTTATAAATATATTAGCTAAGGAGGATTTTTCTAATGTTGAAACTACTGACTTCCCGCAACCATTCGATGTAACTGACAAGATTACATTTAATAATTTGAATGCAGCTGAATATATTATTGAAGATTACAAAATCCATCATGGAAAAGTATCCCGCATTTATTCAGAGTTCAACCAGATGGGTAAAAACTCAAGCCTTTCAGTTTTGTCTTCCTTTAGAACTATCTTCGTAAAATTGAGTACACAATACACTGGAGATGAGCTATTTTTTAAAATAATTGACAGCTCTGTTGAAATGGTCAGAAAAAGTGCAAATTTTACACAAATACCATTAGAGGAACTGGAGCTTTGTGTTAGTATACTTGCAGTGGACGCGTTCATACGCTGTAAAATTTTTAGGGACCCTAACGGAGTGAATGATGTTGTTACCAAAGGACATTCATCCTAAAGATAGCTTATATTATAACGGTGGGTTTATTATAGATACGCTGAAACGTTTCGATGAAATTGAATTGATAGATCTTTTTTACGAAACAAAGAAAAAAATTGAAATGTCTATATCAATTTTTGTTTTATCTCTTGACTGGTTATACCTAGCAGGAATAGTTGAATTAAATCCAAAGGGGAAATTGGAATATGTTCATAAAATCTCTCCAGATAGCCAATAAAGATGGGGTTATACGCTTAATAAAGTTTCATGCTGGTTTGAATTTGATCGTTGATGAAACGCCAGTTGATGAAGCATCAACCGAGTCAACCAAAACCACTGGCAATAATGTTGGTAAAACAACAGTATTAATGTTAGTCGATTTTTGTTTAGGCGCAGATGCTAAAGGCATTTATACTGACCCAGAAACTAAAAAGGGCGAATATACACTTGTTAAAAACTTCTTGATTGAAACAGAGGTTTTAATAACCCTAACACTTGTTGAGGATTTAGATGATCCGCTAGCTAAGACCATCGTCATTGAGCGAAATTTTCTCTCTCGTAAAAAATGTATCAGAAGAATTAATGGACTACAAAAAACAATCGAAGAGTTTGAAGAAACGTTAACAGACGTATTAGTTTCTGGCCATTATGGTAATAAGCCTACCTTTTCCCAAATAATATCTAATAATATAAGATATAAAGAACTCAGTGTCACCCATACGCTGAGAACACTAAGCTCATTTACTCGTGATGATGAATATGAGACCCTTCATTTATTTCTTCTTGGATGTGATTTTGGAAAAGGAGCTCTTAAACAAAATTTGTTAGCTAGCATCCGAATGGAAACAACCTTCAAGAATAGGTTGGAGTCTAAACAAACTCGCACTGCATATGAGACATCACTAGCATTATTGATTTCGGAAATTAATGATTTAGATCTGAAAAAGTCTACTTTCTATATCAACCCTAACTTTGAAAATGATCTCAATGCTTTGGATGATATTAAGTATCAATTGAGCACTATAGGTTCAAAATTAAGTAAGCTTAAATTACGGAAAGAACTCATAGTTGAGGCGGTAAAAGATATTGAAAGTGGCAAGATGGAAATTGACACTAATCAATTGAAAGATCTATATACTGAAGCCAGTAATAATATAAAGAATATTCAGGTAAAATTTGAATCATTACTTTCCTTCCACAACCAAATGGTTGAAGAAAAAGTTAAATTCATATCAAAAGAATTACCTGTAATAACTAGTGAGATTAGTAAAACTCAAGAAGATTTAACTATACTTCTTGCCAAAGAAAAAGAATTAGTTGAAAATATAAATAAAAGCGGTTCGTTTGATGAACTTGAAGGACTAGTCTTAGAATTGAACGAAAAACACCGAAAAAAAGGTGAGTTCGAAGCCATTATTAACCAAATTGAGAAAACTGAAAAGAATATCGAAGAGTTAAACGCTCAAGTTGATGCTATTAACAATAATTTATTTTCTGATGATTTTGAGTTAGAAGTTCAATCTCAAGTAAATAAGTTCAATAAATATTTTTCAACTGTGTCTCAAGAGTTATACGGTGAACAATATGCTTTGAAATATGATATTGTTACAGCATCAAAAACAGGAAAAAAAATATACAAATTCAGTTCGTTTAATACCAATTTTAGTTCAGGAAAAAAACAAGGAGAAATTGTTTGTTTTGATATTGCATATATTTTATTTGCAGATGAAGAAAACATTCCTTGTTTCCATTTTTTGTTAAATGACAAAAAAGAACTTATGCATGGCAATCAACTGGTCAGAATAGCTAATCTTGTTGAACGTTACAAATCTCAAATTCAGTATGTTGCATCTATATTGAAGGATAAACTTCCAAAAGAACTGAGCGATGAGAAAAACTTCATTGTGAAATTGTCTCAAGAGAATAAATTATTCCGCATTGAGAATAATTAATCTTGTTAAATACATGCCGTTGATAATACACATTATTAACGGCAGATTTTGATATCAGTTACATTTTTGATGCCAGTAATGATGAACATTTTGTAAGTTTATCCAAAAATCCGGATCCGTGTGAAATACTTCAGCAAGTAATAATGCTTCTTTTATGGATATTGGATCATTATGTATTATAATTTTTCTTATTCTACTATAAGACATTCCTGTCAATTCCGCTAATTTACATAAAGACATATTCATGGGTTTCAAGAATTCTTCATTAAGTATTTCACCTACAGTGCTTGGTTCAGCCTTTTTTGTCCTCACAATTCTCACCTTTCTACTTGTTAGATAACAACTTTTACATCAGCGATAACTTGTTTTAGATAATACCTAATTGCTTTACCTCAACAATTCATTATAGAATTTTTTCGTCTAATGTGGGATGTCCCCTCCGCCCAGAGCTACAAATACTCAAGCCCGGCCTCACCTGTCGGGTTTAGTATCCCTATTTTTCTGGTTATATTGCGAGTAGCGTTGCTATGCAGCAAAAACACCTATCCATTGACCATTCCTTCCTGTTTGGGATCAGGTTTTGCCCTTCATACATACTTAGTAAAATTTAAATTTGTTTAGCTAAACAAGCCATCGAGGAGCATTTTCTGTTACTCGTTTCGATATATCCGTTGTTAATGATGGTGCTCTCATAATTATGAGATACCACAAAGGTTAGCTAACCTTTGTGGGTAACTATAGCCAAAATCCATTATTTACATTTTGTTTCATTTTTATTGTTGCTATTTTGTTTAGCTAAACAATTTATATTTTTTGCGTATATCCTGTGCATTTATCCACAAATTCTGTTAGTAACTATGTTTATAACCTGTGCTTGTTTTTTTATGTTTATGACATATGAGGGGCCATTTCATGACATATGAGGGGCAAATTATTGACATATGAGGTAGGGCATTTTTTTTAAATTAATTACAAAACAACGGATTAGCTATTGTTTTATTGTTCTCTAACCAGATCTTTAACCATATATATAACCAAAATACTAAAAGACTTATTAAAACCTTATTGTTGTGCAAAAAACGAACAAAAAATAGAGCTGGTCCAGTGGTTTTTTATTTCCTCTAGCTGTTGAGGTGTTGACAGAAATATTTCAGGTGATAATTTTTGGGTATTCTCAATTCTTAACGGGTGATGCTGCCAACTTACTGATTTAGTGTATGATGGTGTTTTTGAGGTGCTCCAGTGGCTTCTGTTTCTATCAGCTGTCCCTCCTGTTCAGCTACTGACGGGGTGGTGCGTAACGGCA